>JAQURN010000007.1 GCA_028715585.1 Actinomycetota bacterium
GAGGTTTACATGGGGAATGTAGATGTGAAAAGGCAGGAGAGCAACGTCTTTAGGATGGAGCTTCTCGGGGCGAAGGTGAAGTCGGTAGCTGGTGGAAGCGCCACCTTGAAGGATGCGATAAACGCGGCGCTGAGGGAGTGGGTGGAAAACGTGAGGGACACTCATTATTGCATGGGCTCGGTTGTGGGTCCGCACCCTTTCCCCATGATTGTGAGAGAGTTTCAGAGGGTGATAGGAGAAGAGACCAAAAAGCAGGCGCTCGAAAAAGAGGGGAGGCTTCCAGACGCGATAGTTGCGTGTGTTGGCGGCGGAAGCAACGCAATGGGGATATTTTCTCCCTTCATTGGTGGGGAGACCCTTCTTTTGGGAGTGGAAGCGGGAGGCAGAGGCTCAGGACCAGAGGAGCACGGAAGCACCCTCTTGTTGGGGGAAGTTGGGGTTCTTCATGGGGCGATGTCATATCTCTTGCAGGATGAGAATGGCCAGGTGTTGGGCACGCATTCGATTTCTGCCGGGCTCGACTACCCTGGGGTTGGACCTGAACATTCGTATCTGAAAGAGCACGGGCTCGCGAAATATACCTCCGTGGATGATAAAGGCGCTCTGGAAGCGGCAAGACTTCTTTCGAAGGCTGAAGGAATCATTCCAGCCCTGGAGAGCGCGCACGCGGTATCCAAGGCAGTGGAGATTGCTCGAGAAATGAGTCCTCACCAATTCATAGCAGTGTGCCTTTCTGGAAGGGGAGACAAAGATGTAGAGATTATAAAGGAGGCTTGCTGACATGGGCAGTATGGACGGGCGCCTTGGCAGGATGTTTTCTGAGGTAAGAGCAGAAGGGCGGGCTGCCCTCATCACTTATACTACCGCTTTCTATCCGGACCGGCAGACGAGCATATCCGTGATGCTCACCATGCTCGAAAGTGGCGCCGACGCGCTGGAGATTGGGCTTCCGTTCTCCGACCCTGTTATGGATGGGCCCACCATAGAGGAGGCATCAAAGATTGCACTTTCCTCTGGCGCCACCCCCCAAGGAGTTCTCGAGCTCGCTGCCAGCCTCAGACAGGCAACACCCAAGCCAATCCTCATCATGAGCTACTACAATCCCATATTCCACCACGGGGTAAAGAGGTTCGTAAGGACGGCAAAAGAGGCGGGAGTGGACGCATTGGTCGTCCCAGACCTTCCCGCGGAGGAGATGTTTCCCCTTAGGGAGGCATGCGAGAGGGCATGCCTAGAGACGGTATCCTTTTGCTCTCCCACCACCAGCGATTCAAGGATTGCAGCTTGCGCTGAAGCCGCCTCTGGCTTTATCTACTGCGTTTCTCGGCTTGGAACTACCGGCACGCGCGAGGGGCTTTCAGCCGACCTCGCGCCATTTATCCAGAGGATAAGGGCAATTACCACAAAGCCCCTTGCTGTGGGCATCGGCATCTCCACCCCAGAGCAATGCAGGGAAGTGGGAAAGCTAGCCGACGGGGCCATAGTGGGAAGCGCCCTCGTGAAAGAGATTCCAGGGTTCGAACCCGCCAGAAAGAGGGAAAGCGCGCTCGCTGCGCTCGTGAGCGCGCTTTCGGACTCACTTAGGGGTTAGGGTTACTAGTGCTCAAACTCTTTCTATGATTACAGTTCCTCCCTGCCCGCCACCGCCACAGAGGGTTGCCGCGCCGAGCTTCGCGTTTTTCTCTTGGAGTATTCTCGCGAGTGTGCCTGTAAGGCGCGGCCCGGAGGCGGCAAGCGGATGCCCTATGGCTACCGCCCCGCCGTGGATGTTTACCCTCTCAGGGTTTAATCCGAGTTCTCTTATCGCGTACAAGGTGACGATAGAAAATGCCTCGTTTATCTCCCAGTAGTCGATATCGCTAACGCTCAAGCCTGCCTTTTCTAGTGCTTTCTTCGAAGCCGGAACTGGACCTTTCCCCATTACGCTCGGGTCCACTCCTGCCCATCCCATGGAGATTATCTTCGCGAGAGGTTTTATTCCCATTGACTTGGCTTTCTGCTCGCTCATGAGCACGACCGAGGAAGCGCCGGCATTGAGGGGAGAGGAGTTTCCCGCGGTTATTTGCCCTCCCTCTTTGAAGGATGGAGGAAGTTGCGCAAGCGCCTCGAGTGTTGTCTCTGGCCTGATTGACTGGTCGGAGTCAATTACTTTTTTCTCTCCGCTATCGAGGGTTACCTCGACAGGATGAAGCTCCCCGGCGAAGTAACTATCAGCCAGCGCCTTCGCTGCCTTCTGGTGGCTTCCGAGCGACCACTTGTCCATGTCTTCCCTGGTAAACCCTCCCTCGGAGAAGAGTTTCTCGGCGGTAAGACCCATGCTCATAGCGGTTTGAAGCTCATACATCTTGAGCTTCTCGTCCTGCCAGAAGCGGGGATTCACCTGCATGAGATCAGGGTTGTATCTTGGATCCAGCGCGACGTGGGTCATGTGCTCCATCCCTGAAGCGATTACTATATCCGAATAGTCGAGCATTATCTCCATCGTCCCCTGGTGAATGGCGCTCATCCCCGATATACATACCCTGTCCATTGCCTGAGCGGGCACCTCGAAGGGGAAGTAAGAGAGGAAAGCGAGCGTCCTCCCGCCCATCGTAAAGTTTTCCCGCTGCTGCAGGCTACAACCTGTAAGCAGGTCGCCTATCTCCTCTGGTTTTATCCCGTTCCGAGAGACAAGCTCTCTAAGTATGATGGATAGCGCCTCGTCCATCCTTAGGTTGTTATAGACATCCCTTTCAGGCTTGTTGGGTCTTGACCTCGAAAAAGGGACTCTCAAGAAATCGGCGATTACCACGTCTGACATTGTGCTACCTCCTCCTTTTCTTATCTATTTTTACGGCAGCTTCGCCGCCTCAGCTTCTCGCTTGGTGCAGAAATATATATCTTCTTCGGAGCTCAACCCGAATCGTTCGATTTCCTCTGGGGAAAACTTTTTCCCAAACGGGATTACACGGACATCGAAGCCCGAATTCTCGAGCCGCTCTCTAAAATCAGGTCCATAGGCTCGGAGATGGTCGGGCCATTTCAGTATTTCTTCTTGTTCTTTCTTGCCGAGCTCGTCGCGCTCGACCGTTTGCGGAACCTGTATCGGAACCTGGATTATCGCTTGCCCATCGGGTTTTAGAACCCTGTGAAGCTCCCTCAGGGCTTTCATGTCGTCATCGATGTGCTCGAGGACGTGATAACAGATTATAAAATCGAAAGAGGAGCTCTCGAAATCCATATTTCTTATGTCTATCCTCTCCATGGCAAGCGGGGAGAACAGGTCGGCGGAAGTATATTCGACCTTCTCGAAATCACGGCAGAATTCTTGGAAGCTCCAATCTGGTCCTACCTCCAGAAGCCTCATCTCTCTTTTGCCGAAGTCTGTTTCGTCTCTCAAGAATTTGCATAGAAGCCGGTATCGCTCCATCGAGAGACAGAATGGACAGCGTGCGGTGTAATAAGGGGAGAAGAGGAAGTGGGAGAACGTCTTTCCACAGCAGGGACATTCTACGCCATCGCCTCGAAAAATAAAGGCTCGCAGCTTTGCCAGAACTTCCTTTACGGGGTAGCGGGGCGGACCGCCATCTTCGGATATCCTAACTGGCCTCGGGTAAAGCCTTACTTTCTGCGTTTGTTCCTTACCTTTTATCGAATCGCCTACTATCCAAACAACGAGGGATGATATCATCTCCTTCCCCTTGCTGGCTACCCCGCCCGTTCCCCAACCAGCACAGGCGGTTCCCAAATCCTGCGCTTTCGGGTAGAATTAGTTTTGCGGAGCGTAGTGTTTCAAGGTAAAACACGCCTCCTTTGAAAGCACTCGCCTCGATTTCATGCTCTATCTGGAGGATTGACTCGTCTATGAATGTTGTAGTGATTGGCAATCACCTGCCAAGGCAGTGTGGGCTGGCAACTTTTACCAGCGACGTAGCTCTATGGGTTTCGCGAACGCTGGGAGAGGGCTCGGACGTTTTTGTGGTCGCAATGAACGACAGGCCAGAGCCTTATGATTATCCACCTGTTGTTAGGCTCCAGGTGGATATGAATGATCCCAGGGATTACCCTCGGGCGGCCGACTTCATCAATCTCTCGGATGTTGACATAGTTTGCCTCCAGCACGAGTTTGGCATATTTGGGGGAATTGGAGGGAACTATGTAGTGGATCTGCTTCGCGAACTCGAGAAGCCGGTGGTCACCACCGTTCATACTGCCCTCCCGGATCCGTCGCCGGAAAGGAAAGCCGCTCTCCACGCGGTCGCGGAGCTATCCGAAGCGCTGATAGTGATGAGCCGGAAGGCGGGAGAGCTTGTGCAGCAGTACTACGATGTCCCTGCTGAAAAGCTGCACTTCATCCATCACGGCGTCCCGGATATGCCTTTTGAGGACCCTGATAAGCACAAGCCGAAGTGGGGCTTGGAGGGTAAAATTGTCCTCATGACCTTTGGGCTTCTTCACCGCGGTAAAGGTATCGATTACATGATAGAAGCCATGCCGCGAATAGTGGAGCGTTTCCCCAATGTGGTTTACGTCGTCCTTGGAGCGACCCACCCTCCTCTCGTGCAGCGTGAGGGCGAAAAGTACCGCCTTTCGCTGAAAGCGAGGGTGAACGAGCTTGGCCTTGAGCGGAACGTCCTCTTTTACGATAGGTTCGTGAGCCTCGAGGAGCTGAAGGAATTCCTTGCCGCGACTGACATATATGTGACCCCATATCTGGATATGAGACAGGTAGTGAGCGGAACGCTTGCATACGCGATAGGGCTAGGGAGGGCTGTCATTTCCACCCCATACTATTACGCCCAGGAGATTTTGGCGGAGGGTCGAGGAATTCTGGTTCCGCCGAGGGATTCAGAGAAGTTTTCCGAGGCCGTGATTCATCTTCTTTCCAACAGGGAAGAGCTCGAGGAGATGCGAAAGCGAGCTTATGAATTTGGAAGAAGGATGATATGGCCCGAGGTCGCGAAGGAACACGTCTCCCTCTTCGAGAAAGTTCTCGCCGGCAGAGAGGCAAGAGGTTTGGAGCTAGCCGTGGGGAAGGCTAAGCCCGTTGTTTCCCTTCGCGGTCTTCCAAAGCCGAAGCTCGATTATCTTGAAAGACTCACAGACAACACTGGAATTTTTTCCCAGGCGCATTTCGACATGCCCGCGCGGGAGGCGGGTTACCGAGTGGAGGACAATGCCCTGGCGCTTGCAGCGGTGATTCTCTTCTACCTACAACTTGGCGACCCCAAGGCGCTCGATTTGGCTCGAATTTATCTCCCGTTCCTGCGGCAGATGCAACGACCGGACGGCGTTTTCCACTCTCGCCTAAACTATGATGGGTCATTCGGCGATGAAGCGGGGTCGGATGAGTGCCAGGGGAAAGCCCTCGTTGGGCTTGGGATATGCGCGGCCCTGGCTGAAGAAGAAGGAATTGCTTCGCTTGCGAAGACGATGCTAGACAAAGCGCTTTTGAGTCTGGACATTTATAGTCCAAGGGCTGTGGCTTATGCCGTGGTGGGTTGCTACCACTATCTATCCCGATTCCCAGGAGCGACCCTCGCCCTAAGGACGATTCGCGATATTGGACAAAAGATTCTCGAATGCTATGAGAATGCCGCCTCGGAAGAGTGGCAGTGGTTCGAGGATACCCTCTACTGCGCCAATGGCATTTTGCCAAGAGCTCTTTTTCTCTGTTACAGGACGACAGGCGAGGAGATATACCTCACTCGAGCCCTCGAGACTCTCGATTTTCTCACCCAGAAGAGCTACACAGACAACATGTTCGACCTTGTTGGCGACCAGGGCTGGTACAGAAGAGGAGGAGAGAAAGCGAGGTTCAAGCAGCTTCCCATTGAGGCTGCCTCGCTGTGTTCGGCGCACATTGACGCCTACATAATAACGGGGGAGAGAAAACATCTAGAGCTTGCCGTTTCCGCCTTCGAGTGGTTCCTGGGAAGAAATGTCCTCAAGGAGCCAGTTTGTCATCTCGCCTCTTTTAGCTGCTCGGACGGCATACAGAGGGCAGGGCTCGATCCCGATTGCGGGGCTGAGGCGGCGATACATTGGCTCATGTCTCTTCTAAGCATTGAAAGCATAATTCACCTCGTCTAAAGTTTTTAATTCCCTCCTTAGTGGAAATTTTTGCTAGTATTCTGTCGTTGGGTGTTTCAAAGCCGCGGGAGCGAAAGTGAACGAAGGACCTTTTTCCAAAGAGAAACCTTCGCGCGACGCCGAGGATGGTTACTTCACCGAGGAGGGGCTCGAGTACGTCATAACCAATCCTTGCTTAAAGTCGCCATACATCAACTATCTCACCAATGGTAGGTACTGCGCCTTCGTAACTCACACCGGCGGTGGCTATTCTTTCTGGAAACAGGCTCCCGCATACGGAATAAACCTGTGGGCTCCCGCCCTCGATAATAGGCCTGGACGTTACGTTTACATAGACGACGGAAAGGATATCTGGACCCCAAACTGGATGCCAACCCGCACCTCTCTCGACTGGTGGCGCTCGCTGGTCGGATTGGGATATCAACGCATCGAGGCGGAAAAAAATGGGATCGAAGCTTGGCTTTCCTTTCTGGTTCCCATAGACGCAGACCTCGAATACTGGATAATCCACCTGAAAAACAGAAGCCAAAGCAGAAGGGCTTTGCAAATCTACCCGTTTGTCCAGTTGCTGCTTGGCCACCACCAGGCAAACATAATCTCATACTACTCTAACGTCCTTTTCAACCGCGTCCGCAAGAGAGGTGATTTGCTTGTTGCTGAGAAGACATACTGGAACAGGGAGGCGTATGTGCCCAACAGTGCCTGGCCAGTGAAAGTCTATTTTGCGAGCAACAAGAGCCCCGATGGCTTCGAGACGCTGGAGGAGCGCTTCTTCGGTCCTGGTGGAAATGACGCCTTCCCGAAGGCGGTGCTGGAGGGTAAGCTCTCGAACAGCGAGAATGATGGAAGGGCTGCCATTTTTGCGCACAAATATGAACTCGAGCTGGAGCCTGGCGAGGAAGAGCGAATAATCATGGCGATTGGCATTGCCCAAAATGACGAAGAGCTCGAGCACGTGAGCGAAGAGTTGGCGCCAGAGATATATGAGGAGCGATTCAAGGAGTGCAATGACTACTGGCGGGACATCGTCTATGGGGACACAGTTTTCACCCCCGACCAGGATGTTAACGTTTTTGTAAACATATGGAACAAGTATCAGGCGAGGGTCTGTTTCTGGTGGTATCGGTCTGACGGGTCCTACTTCATCTGCAGCGGGAATGAGCACTGGGGCTTCAGAGACTCCGCGCAGTGTATTCTGGGGGCGCTCCCGAGATTTCTGGATGATGCCTGGAAGCGGATACTTATGCACGTGGGACTCGTTCGCTCCGATGGTAGCGTGGACCAGGGATACATCCGGGACCTGGGGATTCCATCCGGAATTGCCGGGAACATAGATGTAGCTATGTGGCTTCCCATCTCCATATTCTTCTACCTCAAGGAAAGCGGTAACCTCGATGTCGTGGATGACGTGGTGGAAACACATGACAAGGTCGAGATGACCCTCGCGGAGCTCATATATAGGATTATCGAGAATGTCTGGCGGCGAAGAAGCGTAAGGAACCTCGTCCACATAGAGAAGGGCGATTGGAACGACGCCATAAACTACGCGGGCAGGGAGGGACGTGGAGAGTCGGTAATGGCAAGTGAGCAGCTTCTTTATGTGTGCAATGAATACCTCGAGCTTGCCTCCCAGCTCCACGGGCTTCCTGGGGTCAAGACGGTGAGAGGTGTTGCGGAGCGGCTGAGAAAAGGCCTGGAGACCCATGCGTGGGATGGGCGCTGGTACATGAGGGGAACCAATGATGACGGGGAGGTAATTGGGGGGAGCGGCTGTGAAGTAGCCCAGATTTTTGTGAATGCCCAGAGCTGGGCTGCCATCGCCGGCTTGGATGAGCAAAGGGTGAAGGTGGCAATGGATTCGGTTCAGGAAAGGCTTCTCACGGAGAAGGGGTGCGCCCTTTTTCTCCCAGGGTGGAGGGAGCCCGATTCAGACATAGGGATAATAACCAGGTTTGCGGTTGGGACAAAAGAAAACGCCTCCATATTTCTTCACGCCGCGGCGTGGGCGACCATGGCTTGGGCACTGGTTGGCGACGGCGACTCCGCGATGAAATCCCTGAGGTCGATTCTCCCAAACATCCGCTCGAAGGAAGACAGGGGTACTTACCGCTCCGAGCCCTATGTCCTGGCTGAATACATAATCGGGCCAGAGTCAGAGTACTTCGGTGAAGGCTCACATTCTTGGTTCACAGGTAGCGCCCCCTGGCTCTGGCACGTTTTCTGGGGTTATATAGTCGGCATAAGGCCAACCTATGGTGGCTTGCTCATCGACCCTTGCCTTCCCTCGGAGTGGGAGGAGATAACCGCGCGAAGGCTCTTCCGTGGTTCTACTTACGAGGTGGAAATCGACAAACCCCCTGGTATCTGCAGGGGGGTCAAGGAAGTGTCCCTCGATGGCCGCAAACTCGAAGGGCAGGTCGTCCCCCCAATTTCAGATGGGGGAAGGCATAAGGTCAAGGTAAAGATGGGCTAGAATAGAGGCGAGGGGCGAGGATAGCGGGGAAAGCCATGAACTCAGCGGCACTGAGGAAGAGGAGGAGAAAGAATGGAAGGCGGAATTGATAAAGGCAATCCAAGCGAGCAAGTGAGGATACCCCACAAGTTTTGTCCCTACTGCGGCGCCAAAAACGAGCCCCGCGTGGATAATTGCGCCAACTGTGGGAAAGACATTTCATGGATAGAGATCCCAGAACCAGTTCCCACCTTGGAGACGCCACCGTATAAGCCAGAGCCGCTACCCCCACAGCGGGAGCCCTTGAGCAGGAGGGCACTTGCCATTGCGCTTTCTATAGTGGTTGTTATTCTTGCTGTCTTGCTCGTGGTCTTGCTCCTCACTTGATAGCGCTGAGCTCCGCAATACAGGAATCGTGTTTACTTCTGTTTGAACGAGCTTCTTTCTGAAAGGAGACCCTCCAGTTGAGTTGGCATAGAAGTATCGGCAGGTGGGCTGGGAAAACAGGCAGCAACAGGGAATTCGTCCGAGGCTTCGTCGAATCCGCTGAGCCTCGCCAGCTTGCCCGAGCTTTGAGCGAGAACCCAGCGTTCGTTACCGAGCTCATCAAGGCTCTTGACGTGAAGGCTATTTCGGGGGTGGTGAACGAAAACACCGACTTCCTTGGCGAGATGGTGGAACACCTCGACCCCAAGGCGCTTGCCGAAGTTGTAAACTCCAACGCTCGCATAATTCCCCGTTTCGTGGAATGCATCGACCCTAATGTGTTTGCAACCAGTGTGGCGCCAGTTCTTTCGAACATAAAGCGCGCAACTCTTCGCCCGCCGACGTTAGAGATTTCAAAAATTCCACGGACAAAGATTCAACGCAGAAAGAAGACAGACAAGATCTGAGGCTCTCCCGCGCCCTCCCTGGGCGAAAGGTTCGCCAGCCATCGGTGCGCGTTGAGCGGTAGGGAGCTTTGGTTGCAAGTCGAGAAGGGAAGGTAGAGGTTATGCAAAAATCCAAAAAGCACAAGGTCCTATCCATGTTGTCCGTACTGTTAGGCTCAGTCGCGGCACTAGTTTCCTACGCGGCGGCGAGACTTCGCCTTTCCATTCCCAAAACCAAGGGGAAAATTGGGCTTTCATGTCTGGAGGATGAGGCCGAGATTCTCTATGACGGCGCTGGGATTCCGCATATCTACGCAAAGAACAACCTCGATGGCTTCAGGGCTCTAGGCTTTGTGATGGCACAGGACAGAATGGTCCAAATGCAGATGATGCTCATGGTCGCAAGAGGAGAGCTGTCTTCGGCTGTAGGCAAAATGGCACTCGATGTTGATCGATTCATGAGAACGATAGGGCTTTCCAGAACGAGCAAAGAGTTAGCCAAAGCACTCGAGGTGGAAGCAAGAAAACGCGTTGAGGCTTTCTGTGATGGAATAAACGCGTATCTTGCCACCAACTCCATGAAACTCCCGCTCGAGCTTCTCATACTAGGAGGAAAACCAAAGCCTTGGACGGCGGAAGACTGCCTCACGATGGGGCTTTTCATGGGGTGGGAGTTAGACTCCATGTGGCTTGCTGACATCACCAGGGAGAAACTTCTCCGGGCGCTAGGGGAGAGGGCATCTGAACTTCTTCCCGAGACATCAAGCTATAACAATCCCCCCGTGAAAGTGAAGGGTCCTGGCTGCGACGCTGCTACGCTGGAGCCTGGCGAGGAAATAGATTGGGGGTTTGATAGGGAGTGTGGAGGGGGCGAATTACTCCAAGGAATACGGAAAGTCGCGCTTGGATCCAACAATTGGGTCTTGGGGTGTTCCCGCACGGTGGAGGGGAAGCCGATTCTTGCCGCCGATCCTCACATCCAGCACAACGTGCCCGGCATGATGTATCTGTGCCACATGAAGACGCCGGAGATCGACGCTATCGGGGCTACTTTCTCGGGCTTGCCAGTCATTGCCTTCGGGCATAATGGCTTTTGTGGGTGGGCAGCGACGAGCCTCTGCCCGGACACCCAGGACCTCTACGTGGAGACGTTCGAGTCGGAGCAATCCGACCGCTACCTCTTCGATGGAGAATGGGAGGAGGCTCAGGTCATAGAGGAGCAGGTGAAGGTCAGGTTTTCCAAGAATCGAATCGTGAAGGTGCTGGTAACGAGACACGGTCCTGTCATCAAGAGGGTTGGGAACAAAGGACTGGCGCTAAAGTGGGTGAGCCACGACCTGTTACTCGACTCGATGAGTGCCATGCTCAACCAGAACAAAGCTCGCTCCTGGGATGAGTTTATCGGCTCGATGGAAAATTTCGTTGGACCGGCGATGAGCCAGGTCTATGCCGATGTCGAGGGGAATATCGGCTACCTTGGCGCTACGAAGGTGCCCAAGCGCAAGAAGGGCGATGGGACAATACCTTACGATGGGCGGGAGCGAGATTCGGAATGGGATGGCTACGTGCCTTTTAAGCGCATGCCGATGACGCTGAACCCGAAAGAGGATTTCATGGTTACTGCCAATTCGAAGGTGGTGAGCGAGGGATACCCCGAATTCATAACTCGAGCATGGGAGGCTCCTTACAGAAACGCCAGGATTACCCAGCTTCTCAAAGGGAAGAAAAAATGGGCGGCGAGGGAGATGAGGGGGGTGCAGGCCGACACCTTTACCTTCCCTGGGAGGCATTATTCCGAAGCCTTGCTGGAGGCGGTTTCGGATGAGTCTAGAGCTAATGGACTCTCTCCGCTGGCGAAAGAGGCGCTGGAGATTGTGAAAGGCTGGGACTATTTTGCGAGAGCGGACTCTCCCGCCATGTGCATCTACTTCTTTTCCTGGGCGCATCTTCGCAGGCTCCTTCTCGAGCACCGCCTTGGGAGTAGCCTCTATGATGACTACATCCATACCTGGACCACTGTCAATCTCGCCGTTGAGAACATACTTGATGGGAGGGACCCTTTCTGGCTTCCCCCGGGATATCATGCGTACGAAGACGTGGTCATCAAATCGCTGGAGCTGGGGGTCGAAGAACTCGTGGAACTTTTTGGGAATCAAGAGGTGGAATCGTGGGAATGGGGAAGAATACACCACTTGACCTGTCGGCATCTGGCGGGGGTCGCATGGCCTCTCGACAAGCTCTTGAACGTTGGGCCAGTTCCAAGGGACGGCGAAGGCGACACCGTCAACGCCTCTCCTCCTTCCAGCGATTGCCTTACACAGTTGCTAGCCAGGGGGACCATGGGCGGGGTAAGCTCGATGCCAATCCTCCCGGATCCCCAGAGCCATGAGGCATATGCTGGCCCTGTTCTGCGGCTTGTTATTGATTTTTCCAACCTCGACGAGTCTCTGGTTGTGCTCGACGTGGGACAGTCAGGGCACAGGCTGAGCCCACATTACAAGGACCACTTCTCCCGCTGGCAAAAGGTCGAGTATTTCCACTTGCCCTATTCGAGAGCAAAGGTAGAGGAGCTCTCTGAGGAGAGGCTCGTTCTCGTGCCGAAGAAGAGGGCTTAGAAAGACCGCGGAGGTAGATCAGAGCCGGAGCGCTTTTCAACTGAGGAAAAACAGCCCCCTAGCGTGAATAATATATATGGTGGCTCTGTGATGGACGGAGAAGAAGAATTGGGTTACGAGGACGACTACAACGAAAAGGGCGAGAAGCCGGAAATGAAGCCGCACCTTGAGCAAGGGGGAGTTGGCAGCGCGTCCATGAGCGCTGGGGAGCAAGGTGAGCGGGGGGATTCGCAAGAGGGAAGCGAGGGCAAAGCCGAGCAAAAGGAAGAAGAGGAAAAACCCACTGAGGGCGAGGAAGAAGCTCCGAGAAGTGGGTATCCTCCCTGGTATTATTGGCCACCTCCATGGTATCCACCCTATCCCCCGCCGGGAGCATGGTATCCTCCGCCCGGAATGGAGCCCCATCGGGTTCCAGAAAAAGGAGGGAAAGATGAGACGACCTGGATTCCTCCCGTCCCGCCTGGAGCCACGGGTGCGTTCCCGCCACCTCCATCAGGAATGTTCGTTTCACCCTATCCCCCGCCCCCACCCATCCCTGAAGAGCCTTTCCCTCCTCCAAGACCGATGGAAGACGAAAGCCTTTTTGAGGAAGAAGCTTCGCACTGGCGGGGGGACCTCAAATGGATATTTGGAATAATAGCGACCATTGTGTTGCTTTCGACCCTTCTTTTGGGGGGGTTGTACAAAGCTATGTCCCCAGAGCCGGCTAAGGAGATAGTCTCTTTTCTAGTGGAGAAAACTACAGAGGTGGAATCAGCTGTCAAGGAAAATTACAACGAGCTCAAGAGCAAGGCTGCCAGCGCAGAGGACGAAGAAATTCCAATTCCAGGCATAGGCATGAGGGTTTCGGTTGACCCCGAGATGATAAAGTCCCTTGGGCAAGAGGACCTTGCTGCTCATGTCGCGGATGAGGTTGCTGAAAAGATTTATTCGGAGGGATACAGGGGTGAGCTAGAGATGAAGTATGCCCAGGGACTGGGTGAACAGAGGGCGGAAGCGTTCTGCACCACTGTTCTTGCGCTCTTCAACCATGATGCCCGCAAGGATATAGAATTAGCACTCATCATCGCAGGGGGGCTTTCACTTGTTTTCCTGGTAGTGTTCATGCTGTTTTGCGGGGGGTGGGGAAAACTCCTGGGGCCAGGGGTCGGGATTATTCTTGCCACTTTCCCCTGTTCTCTTTTCCTCCGATTGGCGAGGGAATTCCTGTGGAACTCTAAGAGTGCAGGGCTTTTCGAAGAGGGAGCCTACCATGTTTTGAACACCGTAGGTTCAGGTTCACTGATCATTTTCGACGTGGGACTTGCCCTTGGAGCGGTTTTTCTCCTGGCTGGAATTATCGGTTCGAGCATATCTCGGGCGAGACGTTCGCGAGTCCCCCCCTTCCAGAGTCTTACTGAACCAGGAAGCTTGCTGGAAATTCCCCAAGAGGAAACAGTCGAGGAGGGGAGAAAACCCCTTAAACCGCCTTGGGAATCAGAAAATTCTGAGGCCCCACTAGATGAAGCATAGCTGTAGAGGCTACCTTTTGTATTTGCCCATCAAGCCTTTTTTGCCGGTTTTCTCGGCGCCGCTTTTTTGGCAGCCGGTTTCTTAGAGGACGGCTTTTTGGCAGCCGGTTTCTTAGAGGGCTTCCCAGTGACCTTTTTTTCGAGCGCGGCTAGCCTTTTATCGATTTCCTTGATATCCGTTTTGGTTACTATGCCGAGCGAGTTGAGCGTATCCTTTACTGTGGCGGCTATGGACTTGATGAGCTCTTCGCGCTGTTTTTTCCCTTTCTTGATGAGCTCTTCAATCTGGGCATCGAGCTTTTTGTCCCCAGCTGTCTTTTTAGCCCTGGAACGAGTTTTCTCCGCGATTTCTTTGCCTTTGGCGATTACGTCGTCGACGCTTTTTACTGACTCGCCCCGCAAGGAGGCAAGAGCTCCAATCACGAGATAAGGTATGTCATTTGATTCCACGACCCCTCCTTTGTGGCTCGAGACAAAATCTGAAAGCCTACTTCAACTTTTTCTCGATGGTTGCGAGCTTCTTCTCGAGGGACCTGAGGTCGTTTCGAGTTATGGCGCCCATCGAGTCGAGAACCTTACTCACCTCATTACCGATGGCATTGAGAAGCTCTTCCCTGTCTTTCCTGCCCTTGTCGATGAGGTCTTTCACGGCCTTGTCGGCGGAGGCAACTCCTTTCGCACCTTTGCCCGAGCCAGATTTACCCCTTTCTACTAGCTCATCGAAGGTTTTCTTCGCTTCCTCCCGAATGGTGCTGAGCGCGCCAAGGAGGAGATAAGGCATGTCTTTGGATTCCACATCACACCCCCTTACTGAAAGGAAAAACCCTGTGCACGCTTCCCGCGGTAACGAAATTATAAAACTAATGGTGGCAATGTCAAATTTTCGCGGGAAGTATTGATATTGAATTGCGGAAGACGCAAACAGCGTGGTAGGATTTCCTCAATTGGAAATGGTGTAAGCGGCATTTCCAATATTTCCTGTGCAATCCTTTCGGGCGCTCTTTCGAGGAGGTTGGGTCATGCAAGAAGAGAGCGATTTTGTAAAGTTCTTAAAGTTTGAGAAGATGGTCGCACCGATTTTGCTTCAGGTTTTGTTCTGGATTACGCTTGCGGCTAACATCATTTTCAGCATCTTACTCATGGCTAATGGTGGAGGAAATGTCCTCCTCGGGCTTTTGCTCTTAATCTTCGGATCCCTTGCGATTAGAGTTTTCTACGAAATGGCGGTTCTCTTCTTTCGTATGAACGAATCTCTAACGGAGATTGAGATGAACACCCACTCTTCGCGACAGGGACACACTCCTCCCCCTGCTTCCCGGCCATGGACCCCGCCCCCACAACCCCGGGCTCAAGCACAGCTTTACCGACCCGCCACTCCCCAAGCTCCAGCCCAGGGGCCCACGTCCTATACTCCGCCTCAGCGACCAGCTCAGCCCCCTCAGCCTATTCCATCCCAGGGCCCGACGCAGCCTTCTGCAGGTGCTTCGAAGAGGTGTAAGTTTTGTGGCAGCGTTGTCGGCGCAGATGTCCTTTTCTGCACAAATTGCGGCAAACGCTTGGAATGATTAAAAAAGCCTTTTGGAGGTGAAGACGTGAATGGGAGTGAAGGAAAGATAGTATGTAAGTCATGCGGGAAGGAAGTTCCGGCGGGTTCCACTTTTTGTGGTTATTGTGGCGCGCCGGTTGAGGGCGCCGGAGCACGCCCGGGGGTCCAGCCTCCCCCACCCCCAGCTCAGCAGCCTCCCATTGCGCCCCCTACTGGAGGTCCGACAGGTCCTACCTACACGCAGCAACCCCCGCCACCCCCCACAGGTCCAACTTACCCACAGCAGCCACCACCTTTGCGACAGCCATATGCTCCACGTCCCTCCACGGGGCAGTGGTGGCTCGATGCCAGGGTTGGCGATTGGGTTTCGATTGCGTCCGCCTTTGTGCTTTTTATTTCTCTGTTCTTGCCATGGACGAGGATAAAAATCACTTTCTTTGGTACCAATGTATCCGAGGCAGCCTTCGGACCCAGCTTTGGCTGGGTGATGATGATTTCGGTTCTTGCGGTTGTCGCGGTTTTTGTCCTCGACGTGCTTCCAACAAATATCGAGCTTCCATTTGAAAAAGAATGGGCTTACATAGGCGCTGGAGCCTTTGCGATTCTCATCTCGCTGCTCGTCATGCTTCTTCGCCCACTTCCTGGAGCCGTTGCCCCGACGGGAGTGAGCCGGATGCCATGGGTTGGCGCATACATAGGCATCCTGGCCGCAATCGGCATCCTTGTTGGCGGGGTCTTGCTCCACAGAGAGATTGGCTAAAGCCACCATGCCGGTGATGAGCGATCCCATAACACTCGAGGTTGTCTCCAAGCGACTGGGAGAGCGCGAGGTTCTCAAAAGCGTGAGCTTCGCCGTAAAAACGGGGGATGTCTTCGGCTATCTTGGTCCCAACGGAGCCGGCAAAACCACCACTATCAGAATTCTCCTAGGGTTGCTCGAGCTCACTTCGGGCAAAGCCAATATCTTGGGCGAGGATGTTTCGAGGGATGAAGCCAGAAGGAAAGTGGGCTTTGCCCTGGAGCAAGACGGCCTCTACGAGAACAAGACCGCTTGGGAAAACCTAAGTTACTATGCCTGGATTTACGAAGTAGCCGAATCCGCGGAGAGAATTGATAAGGTCTTAGACTTGGTAGGTCTTCAGGATAGAGCCAACGACCGGGTTGGCACCTATTCCAAGGGGATGAAGCAGAGGCTGGCTTTAGCCAGGGCGATGATACATGACCCAGAACTCTTGATTCTGGACGAGCCAACCTCTGGAGTCGACCCATCGGGACAGAGGGAGGTGAGAGAGGTCATCCTCAACATGGCTCATGGGGAGGGAAAGACTATCTTCCTGAGCTCCCACAACCTTGACGAGGTGCAGAGAATCTGCAATCGCATCGCTTTGATTGACCGTGGCGAGATAAAACTTTGTGGCGAGCTGGAGCAATTGCAACAAGAGATGAGCAACAGGGAGGTGGTGATTGAAACTGCCGAAATCACCTCTGAGCCCCTTTTTGCCGAACTCAAAAGCATTCCCCGCCTGGGGTTGCAGGAAGGGAGAGGCAGGAGCCTTATTTTCGTCCCTCAAGAAGGAGTAAAGGTTCCCGAGATAGTGAGCTTTCTGGTGGGGAGAGGGGTAGGGATTGAAGGCGTAAGCAGAAAGAAAGCTTCCCTGGAGGAAATCTACGCAACTATACTCGAGAAGGCGGAGCTGTCATGAGGGGAATGCTTGCCGTTCTCAAAAGCGATGTAGATGATATTCTGCGCAGCAAAGGGTTTCTGATTATCGCCATCATCCTTGGAGTTGTCACCATCGGGGCGGCAGTAGGCATAAACATCCCCCTTAGCAGGTGGCTAAACCATGGGTTACCCTGGAATAAAGCCAAACCCTTGTTAGAACTTTTCATGGGGCTGGCGGTCAACTACATGCCCCTCATAGTCCTATACACATTTATGGCAACCTGGGCTACCGACCCTATTGCCAGAGAGAAGGCAAGGGGGACCCTAGAGTCTCTCCTTGCCACCCCACTGACTGCTAAAGCTGTTTGGATGGGAAAAAGCCTGGCAATCTTCTTGCCCGCTTACATAATCAGCATCCTCTCCACATTGGTGGTTGTCCTGGCGATGAACTTTGCCTCAATTCTGCCGGCTACGGGCCATTTTGTCCTTCCGCTCCCAACAGCAGTTACAGGCTTTCTTTTCCTTCCCTTGCTGATGTTTGCCCTCATCTCGTTGGGGGTACTCGTTAGCTTCATTACCAACCCCGTTATCGGGCAGACGATTATTATATTTATTGGGGTAGTCCTGCTGAATTTGGTGGGACAAGTTGGAGGGCGCATAATCTGGCTGTTGCCTTCGTGGGATTATGCCTTCTACAATTTAGCCGGAGCCGCCCTTCTAGGAACGGTAGCCCTTCGCATTTCCTCTTCCCTCACCAAGGAGAAGATTGTTCTGTCAAGCAAGGGTAGATGGGCGCAGTGACCCTCAGGGCGAACGGGCAATGGTCCCCCCGCTGATTCGCATAAACCGCGGGATGCAACACGACCCCCTAATAGATGCCTTTACGCTTTCGCGCCTAAACTCTTTACGGCTAAGCATCCACGATTAAGTGTTCATGAACGATTCGATGTCATCCTCGACTGTGCTGATGGTCGCAATCCCGAATTCCTCCGTCAGAACCTCAGCTATGTTTGCTGATAGGAAGCCAGGAAGCGTGGGACCGAGATGGATATCCTTCACTCCCAAATACAACAGCGCAAGAAGCACGATTACAGCCTTCTGCTCGTACCAAGCGATGTTGAAAGCAATCGGCAGCTCGTTGATGTCATCTAAGCCGAACGCTTCTTTGAGCTTGAGCGCGATGACAACCAGCGAATAGGAATCGTTGCATTGCCCGGCATCCAACACCCTTGGAATACCACTGATGTCGCCAAGTTCCAGCTTGTTATAACGGTATTTCGCACAGCCCGCCGTGAGGATGACGGTGTCCTTCGGGAGTTTTTGAGCAAACTCGGTGTAATATTCCCTGGACTTCATGCGCCCATCACAGCCAGCCATGACAAAGAACTTTTTGATGGCTCCCGATTTGACCGCATCAACCACCTTGTCGGCTAAAGCTATCACCTGATTGTGGGCAAAGCCGCCGACGATGCTGCCCGTCTCGGTTTCTTCTGGCGCGGGAAGGGTTTTGGCAAGCGCGATGATTTCGGAAAAGTCCTTCCCCCCGTTTTCGCCAGCCCTGATGTGCTTGCAGCCAGGAAAGCCAGTGGGGCCAGTGGTAAATATCCTGCTTCTGACCTCTTCGCTCTTAGGCGGAACGATACAATTCGTGGTAATCAGAATAGGTCCGTGGAAAGACCCAAATTCCCCAATCTGTTTCCACCAAGCGTTTCCATAGTTGCCGACAAAGTTGTCGTATTCTTTGAAAGCCGGGTAATAATGGGCGGGGAGCATCTCGCCGTGGGTGTACACATCCACCCCCATATCTTTTGTCTGCTCCAGAAGCTGTTCCAGGTCGGTCAGGTCGTGGCCCGAAATAAGAATAGCGGGGTTTCCCCTGACTCCGAGATTGACCTCGGTAATCTCTGGATTTCCAAATCTCGAAGTATTAGCTTCATCGAGAAGCGTCATGACCTTTATGCCGTGTTCGCCGGTTTTCATCGTAAGCGTGATGAGGTTGTCAACTGAGAGCGAATCGCCGAGTATCGCAGCTAGCGCCTCGTAGATGAATGCGTAGATTTCCGGGTTCTCTTTCCCTAGATTTTTCGCATGCTCAGCATAGGCTGCCATGCCTTTTAGACCGAATGTAATCATCTGCTTCAAAGAGCGGATATCCTCGTCTGGCTCAGCGAGAATGCCCACCGATTCTGCTTTTTCCAGCATAGACTCCCTGGAATCCACCTGGAAGGTAGCCGCGCCGCCCAAATTGTCGGCGGCAACGGATTTCCTAAGCTCATTTCTTATAGCAAGCATCTTTTTAATCTGCTTTTCGATTGATTCATCGTCGAAGTTCGTGTTCGTGATTGTCATGAAAAGGCTGTTGGGTATTTCGTAGTTCGTGTCGCTAAGCTCGCCGATGTCGATTTTACCTTTGACCACGATTTCCGAAATGCCCTTGAGCGTGTAAATCAGAACATCCTGAAGCTTTGCGACTTCTTCAGTTTTCCCGCACACGCCGCGTACCGTGCAGCCCTTTCCTTTGGCAGTTTCCTGACACTGGTAGCAAAACATGCTCATTGCCTTCCCCCTTTCACGCTTCCTTTATCGCAGTCTTCGACAGGTTCGAAGTCGTCCTTGTCGGCAAAGCACACTGGGCACAGCCAATCATCGGGTAAATCTTCGAATTCGGTGCCGGCAACGATGCCGTTGTCGGGGTCGCCGAGCGCGGGGTCATAGATATAGTCGCAGACGACGCACCTATATTTTTTCATCCGATTCTTCTCTACCTTGCTCTACCCCCTTACCCCTCCTGCCAATCGAGAATTTTGCCGTCGGTTGAAATCGTAACTACCTGCCAGGGAATAGACTTCCCGCTGTTTTGAAGTGCCTTTTTTGCCGCGTTTTCGATTCCCACGCAGCATGGGATATCCATGCGCACGGCCGTGACGCTTTTTATGCTGTTGTTTTTGATGATTGCCGTCAGCTTGCCGCTGTAATCCTCGTCATCGAGCTTGGGGCATCCAATAAGTGTTATTCTGCCCTTGATAAATGCGTCATGAAAATCGCCGTAGGTATAGGCCGTGCAGTCGGCGGCAACCAAGAGATTTGCGTCCGTGAAATATGGGGCGTTTACCGGCGTGAGCTTGATTTGAATTGGCCACTGTGACAAGCGGCTCTTGTTTTCGCCGACATCACTGTGAGCGGTTTCGCATTCGGTTTCCCTACGGATGGTCTTTGACTGTGTGCCAGGACAACCGCATGGCAATGCTTCTCCCTCGCTTTTCAGCTTGTTTCGATTGACAGCGGCTTCGTCGTATTCTGCCGCTTCCCGTGTTTCAAAGCTGATGGCCCCCGCCTCACAGGACGGCAGACAGTCGCCGAGACCGTCACAATAATCATCGCGCAGGAGCTTCGCTTTTCCATTTACCATGCCAATCGCCCCTTCGTGGCAAGCCTCTGCGCACAAGCCGCATCCCGTGCATTTCTCTTCGTCAATTTTGATTATTTTTCGAATCGTGTTCCGCTCACCCACTTTCTTGCGCTGTTCTGTTTCGCCTTGCTGTTGACTTTACGCCTCTAGTATCTCTTTACTAAGGGAATAAGTCTGTTGGAATTCCAACGAAAGAGGATTTCTATGAAAAAATATCTGGACGCACTGAAAGCAGTTGATTTGTTCAAGGGCATCGAAGAGTCGGATTTAGATTCACTTCTCTCGTGCCTATCTGCGAAGGCAGCTCATTACAAAAAGGGGCAGACCGTATTTTTTAGCGGTGAGAGCATCGAGCGATTT
>JAQURN010000008.1 GCA_028715585.1 Actinomycetota bacterium
CGTCTTGGACCCCACTCTTATAAATCGTGCCGCTGAAAAATTCGGAAGCCAATGCGTGGTGGTTGCGATTGACGGAAAGGAAGTAGGGGAGGGAAAGTGGGAGGTATATACGCACGGGGGAAGAAAAGCAAGCGGCCTCGATGTGGTCAAGTGGGCAGTGGAAGTCGAAGGGAGAGGCGCGGGAGAGATTCTTCTTACCAGCATGGATAGAGATGGAACCAACTTGGGCTATGATATCCCTCTTACAAAAGCGGTGTGCGATGCCATATCTATACCCGTTATTGCAAGCGGAGGCGCCGGAAAGCTCGAACATCTCGCGGAGGTAATAGAGTTGACCGGCTGTGACGCCGTCCTCGCGGCTAGCATCTTCCATTATGGAAAATATAGTGTTTCAGAAGCAAAGAACTATCTTGCTTCCAGGGGTATTGAAGTGAGATTATAAGAGTTAGGCTCGAGCTTTTTAGCTTGGCTTTGTGGTTTGATTCTCGCGTCCGCGAGTATCTGATTGGGGAAAACAGTTGAGCATGGCAGTTTCAAAAAAAGAAAACCCTTTTTTGCTTGCTTTCTTGGTTTGTTTATCCCTTTTCCTCTTGCTTCAAACGTCTGGCTGTTGTGAGCCACAGGAAAAGGGAGCCTTCAAGATTGGCGTTGTAATTTCTCTCACGGGGGTGGCGGAACCCCTTGGCAGGCCAGAAAAGAATTCTATTGAGCTCCTTGAAAAGAAAATCAATGCAGCGGGTGGGATAAGCGGAAGGAAAGTAGATTTTCTCATAAGGGATGATGAAAGTGAGCCCCAGAGGGCAAGCCAGCTCGCCTCGGAGTTGCTTACAAAGAATAAGGTGTCCGCGATTATAGGGGGAAGCATAACAAGCTGCACCATGGCTATGATACCAATCGCAGAAAGAAACAAAATACCCCTGGTTTCGTGCGCGGCTGGAACTGACATAACGACCCCGCCAAGGAAATGGGTCTTCAGCGTTGCTCCGCCCAGCTCGCTAGTTGTGGAAAAGCTGCTGAGTTACATCCAAGAAAATCAGGAAAAAAACAAAATCGCGCTACTTTACGATGTCACTGCTTACGGCGCCACAGCGGTAAATGAGCTGGAAACCAAAGCCCAAGAGAGAGGAATAACTCTTGTCTCCAAAGAAAGCTATGGCTCCGCTGATGTGGACATGACCAGGCAGTTGAGGAAAATAAATGCGACCGATGCCCAGGTCCTCATAATATGGGGAACAAACCCTGGTCCTGCCTATATCGCGAGGAACGCAAGGGATTTGGGCATAGACATTCCCCTGATAGGAAGTCATGGCATCGCTAACATGGACTTTATTCAGCTGGCGGGAAGTGCAGCGGAAGGTGTAGTTTTCCCTGCTGGAAGGCTTTTGATTCCCGAAGCCATTCCAAAAGAGACAAAACAAAGAGCGATGGTAGAAGAATTTCGCGAAGAATATAGGCGCGCCTATAATGAGGAAATAAGCACATTCGCGGCTCATGGCTGGGACGCGGGGCTCATCGTAACCGAGGCGATGAAAAGGGCGGGGGGAGACCCCAAAAAACTCCGTGACGAGATTGAGGAAACGCGTGAATTGGTTGGAGTTGACGGAATATTCTCGATTTCGAAGACGAATCACTGTGGCCTTAAGCTAGAAGACTTGGTGATGCTCAAAATAAAAGATGGCAGATGGACGCTTGGGGAATAGCCAACCCGATGATGATTTGAGGTTTTGATTGATGGAAGACGAAGTCGAGATTCAGGGAGTCGAGGATCTTCATTACGATGAGGGGGGCTTGATTCCCGCAATTGTACAAGAAGAAGAAACCGGGATGGTTTTGATGCTGGCTTACATGAACAAAGAGTCCCTCCAGAAAACCCTTAAAAGCGGCCGTACGTGGTTTTACTCGAGAAGCAGGAAGAGGCTCTGGCAGAAAGGCGAAACCAGTGGAAATATCCAGACGGTCAAGAGAATAAAATACGATTGCGATGCCGATGCTCTCTTGGTTGAGGTCAACCAGAGAGGCGTCGCCTGTCATACCGGCAACAAAAGCTGTTTCTATAGAGAGTTAAGCTCGTAGCCGCGGCACTCGAAACCAAATCGGCGTTTCTCTGCTATAATTTCAGCGTACCTGCTGTTTTCGCATATTGGTGGTACCCAGTGCCAGTCGATGACGTTGCCCCGGAAATTCTTGAATTTATTGATAAATACATCCACAGATTCGTCTGCTGGGACATCCTGGTGTATTTTCACGAGAATCCAGAGTTTGAGCGAAAACTTTCAGAAATAGCAGTAGATGTGGGACGGAGAATTTCAATCATCCAGCCGACACTGGAAGAATTTGTAAAGGAAGGCATTTTAGAAGTGGCATCGAGCGAGGAAGAGGAGGAGGAAATAACATATAGATATTGTGCTCCCGCAAACTTCAGAAAGATGGCGGATGATTTCATTCTAGCCACTCAGGATAGAACAACCAGACTCGCGATTGTAAGCAGAATTCTCCAGAAAGAGACGGAGATGATTTGATTTTCCACGGCGCTTCGCGGTGGCAAGGGCTGATTGACGAAAAAGGTGCGCTAAATTAGAATTTTTCTTGAGCGGGAATAGCTCAGTTGGTAGAGCGCCACCTTGCCAAGGTGGAGGTCGCCGGTTCGAGCCCGGTTTCCCGCTCCAAACGCATTAATTCCTTTGCCGAGGACTATTTGAGTTTGCCTTTCTCGAATCTCCAGAAATCGGATGGTTTGATAATTCTTGTACTCTCGAAACGCTCAAGAATCAACAGGTCTTCGTCACCGGTTAATAGGCAATCTGCTCGCGCTGCTTTCGCACAACCAAGAACAAGGTCATCTGAAGGATCTCGGCAGATGGGCTCTTCAATCGGAGTTACCTCGACATATTCTAGATGGTCACTGAGAAAGCGCAAGACTTCCGCGATTTGGGAGGAAGGAAAAGAGAACTTCTTAACTAGAACGCCTTCCACTTCGTCAAAAATATGCTGTGAAATGAAGTTCCGATGTGCAGAAAGGCAATGCTTAAAAACCTCGAAAGATGAACCCCTAGCGATAAAGGCCGATACGATTACGTTGGTATCGAATACAATCCTCAAGACACTTCCTTGAAAACATCCTCGTCGGTAAAAATTCCTTTAGCCTCGGCGAGAGGAACCATGTTCTGACGGATGTGCTCAAGGTCTTTTCTGGCGAAATATTCTCTCAATGCTTCTCTTATAATGTCGCTGCGGTTCACCTGATCCCTTTTAACCGCCTCATCCAGCTTTTCCTTAAGGCTTGTTGGTAAGCTAATCGAAATTGACTCCCTCACAATGCTCCCCTTCTGTCTATTTTGTATTACAAACTAACAAAACTACTTTATTACAATGTAGCACAGTTTTCAAGGTTCCTGAACAAAAAGCGCGGAGAACGAGCAAGCCCCGTTTCCCGCTCCATCACTGTAATTCGAGTGTGAGGATGAACTATTCCAACTTATCCTGTAAAATCGAAGAAGCGACATAGAGCTGGTTGGGCGGCGTAGCCAAGTGGCAAGGCAGAGGTCTGCAAAACCTCTAACGTGGGTTCGATTCCCACCGCCGCCTCCATCACTTTCTTTTCGTGATATAATAACTAAAGAGCCGAGTCGGCATGCCAGGTAAGATTGGGGAAGTTTATGGGCTTGATCTTGCTAATTGTTTTCTACTTGCTCTTTCCAGCTTTGGTAATCTACCTTTGCTACCGCTTCCCAGTAATAAATAAAGTTGGGGCTGTGATTATTTGCTACCTCGTTGGCATGTTGGTCGGCAACTTTTTTACCTTCTCTCCGGAAATAGCGAAGATGCAAAATACCCTTACCTCAGCTGCTGTTGCTTTGGCGTTACCACTTCTACTCTTCTCCATGGATGTAAAGGCGTGGTTTCACCTCGCCGGTAAAGCTACTTTGTGCATGCTCCTGGCAACGATTGCCATCCTCGTCGTAGCCTTTGGCGGATTCATGCTTATCCGTGGCGATACCCCTTACGCCTGGCAGTTGGGGGGCATGGCCGTAGGGCTCTATACTGGTGGCACCCCCAACCTGGCGGCAATTAAGACCGCTCTGGACGTAAGTTCAAATGTCTATATCACAATGCATACCTATGACACCGTGATTTCGCTGATTTATATCCTCTTTTTGGTCTCTGTGGGCCAAAGGTTTTTTCAGCTATATCTTCCCAAGTTTGAAAAGAAGAGCGAAGTTTATGCCGCGGAAGAACAAGCTGAGATGGAAGCTATTGATTCCTACAAGGGGATTCTCAGCCGCAAAACCCTGGTTCCCTTGCTTGGCGCCTTAGGGCTCTCAATAGTGATTCTTGCCGTCGCGGTCGGTATCTCTGAACTCGTCCCGAAAGAACATAGCGAGGCTGTGAGCATCCTGGCGGTTACTACCCTTGGAATTGCCTGCTCTTTCATCCCAAAAATCAGGCAAATAAAGAAGACGTTTCAATCGGGGATGTATCTGATTTACATCTTCTGCCTTGCCGTTGGCTCGATGGCGAACCTCAAAGAGCTTTTTACCAAGTTCAACTGGCCAATAATGGGCTTTGTTATTTTTTGCATCTTTGGTTCGCTACTTTTACACTCTTTGCTGTGTCGCATATTTAAAATTGACGCGGATACCATGATTATCGTCTCTACCTCGGCAATCTGCTCGCCGCCTTTTGTCCCAGTCGTAGCCAATGCTTTGAAGAACCCTCAAATTATTTTATCCGGCCTCTATACAGGAATTATTGGCTATGCGATTGGCAATTATCTCGGCATCGCTTTCTCTTATCTCTTAAAAAGTTCTTTCTAATTACTAGGGGTGGTTACGCATGAGTGACAATGAAAGCGCAAAGATACCCGAAAAGGGTTTGCCCCGAAGCGAAGTACTGGAAACGCTGCGCAACCTCAAGGGAGAAGACGCCAACTATAAGGATTCAAAACTCTGGAGCCTGGTATATTACCTGGGCGATGAACACACCCAATTCTTGCTTGAAGCTTTTAGCCTCTTCTTCTCAGAAAATCTCCTCAATCCTATAGCCTTCAAGAGTTTAAAGCGCTTAGAGCATGAAATAGTTCGGATGACCGCTAGCCTCTTGAGCGGAGATACTAACGTTGTGGGAACAGTGACAGCGGGAGGGACTGAGAGTTGTCTCCTGCCGGTGGTTGCTTACCGCGAGCGGGCTTTTGCCAAGCATCTTTTCCGAACCAAAAAGCCAGAAATGATTGCCCCGGAATCAGTTCACGTGGCTTGGGAAAAGGGAGCTCATTATTTCGGGGTGAAAATGGTCCATGCTCCTCTGAGAAGCGATCTCCGTGTCGATGTCGAGGCGGTCAAAAAACTCATTAACAAGCACACAGTCCTTATTGTCGCTTCTGCGCCTTCTTATCCACATGGAGTGATTGACCCAATTGCCGAACTTGGAAAGGTGGCTCAAGAGTATGATATTCCCCTTCATGTGGATAGCTGTCTCGGGGGGTTTATGCTCCCATTCCTGGAAAAGCTTGGCTACAAAATCCCGCCGTTTGATTTCAGGGTTCCCGGTGTCACTTCGATTTCAGCGGATGTGCATAAGTATGGCTACGGCGCTAAAGGTTTGTCGGTAGTCTTGTATCGGAATATGGATTATCTGAAACACCAGTTTTTTGTTTATGAAAACTGGCCAGGAGGGATTTTCATCTCGCCGGCTTTACTCGGCACCCGGCCGGGAGGGCCGATCGCTGCTGGCTGGGCGGCAATGAAAACGCTTGGCATGGATGGTTACTGTGATGTGGCGCAAAGAACGATGAATACAACCGTCGCCCTAGAAAAGGGAATTCAATCGATTCCCGAACTGAAGATCTTGAGCAACCCCGAGATGAGTGTCTTCGCCTATGGGTCTAAATCCCGCAAGGTAAATATCTTTGCCGTAGGGGATCAGATGGAGGAGAAAGGCTGGTTTGTTGACCGCTTACAGCGTCCGGAGGCGCTGCATGCAATAGTTACGCTGCCACACGAGCACATTGTTGATGAATTCACAAACGATCTGAAGGAGTCGGTTGAATATGTCAGGAATCATCCCTCTCTCGCTGTAAAAGGAAATGCCGCTTTATATGGGATGATTGCTAAAGTGCCACTGAGGGGCATGGTTAAGAAAGAGGCTCTCAAAATAATGGAGAAGATGTACGGCCCCGACATGACCATGCCCTATTAACCATAGTTAGGGATCAATGGGCGAAGAAGTTGATTTCCTTTCTGCTTGTTCTTCCAAGGAGTGACTCTTTACCTTGCTCGGGCAAAGGACATGGAGTTTGGAGTCTGAAGTCTCGATTGTGTAGTATTTCTTGGTCGTGGGGCAGCGAGGTGCCTCTTTTAAGTAACCTTCCCTCACAAGCGAATGTTTTGGCCCCACGATGCCTGCTCTCAGTTCTTTTCCCGTTCGCTGATGATACTTGTCCGAGGCTTCGAGGATACTCTGCATATTGTGTTTGCACACAGAGGATTGAATTTTAGCCTTGGACTTAGCATCGTTAGGAAAAAAAGAAAGAAAAGCAAAAGCCATTGCCACGAGGATAACAGCCAAGAGCGCAAAGCTGATAATGACGAAACGCCAAGAGTCCAAGAGCCGGGGTTCATACTTGCTTTTTTCCATGAGGCCATAAAGCTCGTGAATCCTGGATTCCTTCAAAGCGCCACACTCATCGCAGAAGTTGTGCCCGCTTTCTATGACCTTTCCACAGTTTAAGCAAACTGGCAATTTGGAACTGGCTTTCGCTCACCAATTTGAAGTTTGATTTCCTGCTATAATGCTAGCACGAAAAGCTTTTCTTTGCTTCTGGCAGGGGAGAGGAGCACGTGACCTAGTGGTAGAGCGCTTCTCCAAGACGGAAGAAATTGCGGGTTTTAACCCCGCCCGCTCCACCACTACTTTGGGAGCTTTAGCTCACTAGGCTCTTCCATAAGATTGTGTCCTTGAGATGTCTCCTAACGTGTTGCACTTTGCTGAATTTACACCAACTTGGGTGAGGCTTTTATCGTCCAATGGATAAAAGCGACGAATTATGAAGCTAACTTTCGACGAGCAACTTGCGGCAGGCTACAAGAGTCCGTCACAAAAAGCCCGTGTCTTGACCGAGCACTGGGTTGGTGAAACAGTTTTTTGCCCGAACTGTGGATGTTCAAATATTGCGAAATACCCAAACAACCAACCGGTAGCGGACTTTTTCTGCCCAAATTGTTATGAGGATTACGAATTAAAAAGTAAACGCAATAGCATCGGAACGAAAGTGCCTGACGGCTCCTACCGTACAAAAATGCGACGATTGCAAAGTAACAGGAGCCCGAATCTTTTTATACTCAGTTATGATTTGCCAACTCTCCATGTTCTCAATTTTTTTTGTATACCAAAGCATCTTTTTGTGCCCGAAATTGTTGAGAAAAGGAAGCCACTCAAAGCAGGTGCTCAGCGTGCTGGGTGGATAGGTTCTAACATTCTTTTTGAGAGACAAAGGCTATTTGGAATTTGTATCACGCGGCCATTATCGGCTTGCATAAAGTAGTATTTCCCCTCCGAGTCTTTCTTTCTACTGCATGTAGCAAGTCTCAATGTGATGGCAAAGATTGCTGTAGAGAGGGAAGAAAGGCGGGATGCTGGTTTGGGGTTTGGTGATTCCTGCTATAATGCTTGCATGAAAGGTTCTTCTTTGATTTTTAAGAGTGGGCGCGTAGCTCAGGGGTAGAGCGCTTCCTTGACGCGGAAGAGGTCGGTGGTTCGATTCCACCCGCGCTCACCATTTTGCTGTTTTGAAGAGCTTCTTTCAAAGCGACAAGTGAGATATCTGATGGACAAAGGAAATCCGGAAAACATAACACTCGTTATTGGCGAAGACAAAGAAGTTGTGGTTCCAAGAGGTTCGACCCCCCTGGAGGTCTTGGACTATTCTGGCTCGAGCGGAGACGAGTTTCTCGTAGCCGAGATCAACGGGAAGACAATTGAATTAAACTTCCCGTTGGAGGAAAGCGGCAAACTTTCTTTTCTTGGATTCGATAGCCCTAGGGGGCGTGAAGCTTACAGGCATTCTGCCTCCCATGTGCTTGCGCAGGCGTTCAAGAGGCTCTTTCCAGAAGCCAAGCTGGCAATTGGGCCGGCGATAGAAAACGGCTTCTATTACGACTTTGCCCTTCGGGAACAACTCACTCCAGATGATTTGCCCAGGATAGAGAAAGAGATGGCAAAGATAATAGAGGAAGACTTCCCTATAACCAAAAAGGTGGTCTCGAGGTCTAGCGCAATTGAGCTCTTCAAGGAGCGTGGTGAAATATATAAAGTGGAACTCCTCGAGGAAATAAAAGACGATAAGGTAACCATTTATAGCCAAGGAGAATTCTTTGACCTTTGCAGAGGCCCTCACCTGGCGAGCACTGGGAAAATCAAAGCTTTCAAGCTTCTTTCCATCGCGGGCGCTTACTGGAGAGGCGACGAGAAGCGCGAGATGCTTACAAGGGTGTATGGCACTGCCTTCGATTCGCAAGAAACCCTGCAAAGCTATATCGAGTCTCTAAAAGAGGCTGAGAAGAGAGATCACAGAAAGCTAGGGCGTGAGCTCGAGCTTTTCTCGATTTCGGACGAGATTGGCCCTGGCCTCGTCATATATCACCCAAAAGGGGCAATCTTGAGGACTACCATTGAAGACTTCCTCAAGAAAGAACACGCGAAGCGAGGCTATCAACTGGTCATAACTCCGCACATAATGCGGCGACATGTATGGGAGAAGAGCGGCCATCTGGAGATGGAATATCCAATGTATTTCTTTGAAATCGAGGGGCAAGATTATGGCATAAAACCAATGAACTGCCCCGCGCACATCCAAATCTACAAGTCGAGGACCAGAGGTCATTCGGAGCTTCCTTTGAGATTTTTCGAACTGGGAACGGTATATCGGCATGAAAAGACAGGAGTGCTCCACGGGCTTTTAAGGGTAAGAGGCTTTACACAGGATGATGCCCATATTTTCTGTACCCCAGAGCAGGTCGAGGGCGAGATTGAGTCCGCACTCTCGTTTGCGCTCGAAACCCAGCGAACCTTCGGGTTCACCAAGTTTGATATTGCACTAAGCACCCGTCCCCAACACTATGTTGGCGAGCTCAAGGAATGGGAGAACGCGGAAGCAACCCTCAAAAAGGCACTGGAAACGCTCTCTCTGGATTACTTCATCGATGAAGGCGAGGGCGTTTTCTACGGACCAAAAATCGACATCAAGCTTGAGGACGCGATAGGAAGACTCTGGCAGGGGCCAACTGTTCAATTCGACTTCAACCTCCCCAGAAGATTCGAGTTGGCTTACGTGGGAGCTGACAACAGGGAACACCTTCCAGTGATGATACATCGGACTGTCCTTGGCAGCTTGGAGCGTTTCATGGGGGTACTAATCGAGCATTATGCCGGTGCCTTCCCTCTCTGGCTAGCGCCCCTGCAGCTAGAGGTGCTTCCGATAGCCGACCGACACGTTGACTACGCACGAAGGCTTGTGGAGAAATTTGAGGCAAACGGAATACGCGCCAGCCTCAACGAGGAAAGAGAAACCATCCAAAAGAAAATAAGGAAAGTTTGGCTTCAAAAAATCCCCTATGCGGTGATTGTGGGAGACAAGGAAATAGAATCCGATACGGTGAGCATTAGGTCGCTTTCCGGTAGGGATGAAAGAGGGCTGAGCACCAATGCTTTCATCAAGGAGCTAATGCGTGAGATAGAGACGAAGCAAATAACAGGAGTTTAGAAATTGGATATCATTTTTGCTCCCTGGAGGTATGAATACGTGAAAAACGCGCAAAAGCATGAAGGCTGTGTACTATGCGAAAAAGCAAAAGAAGACAAAGATAAGGAAAATCTCATCATCTTGCGGGGCGAGAGGTGCTTCGCGATGCTGAACCTTTTTCCATACACTTCAGGACACCTGATGGTTGCCCCATACAAACATGCAGGAAGCATTGAGGATATCGATGACGAAACCCTCTTAGAGATGATGGTTATGTCAAAGAAATGCATGGGGGCTCTTAGAAAGGCATTTGACCCCGATGGCTTCAATATCGGAATCAACATCGAGCACGCTGCTGGAGCCGGCATCACCGACCACATACACATGCACATCGTCCCCAGATGGGAAGGGGACTCGAATTTCATGGCAGTCTGCGCGGATGCCAGAGTAATTCCCCTGGACCTAGAGAAGGTGTGGGAAAACCTCAAAGAATCGCTTTAGTCTTCTTCTTCCTTTTTTCTCTGCGCGATTATCTTTTCCGCTATATGCTCTGGGGCTTCTTCATAGTGGGAGAATTCCATCTTATAGATACCCCTTCCACCAGTAATAGATCTCAAATCTATGGAATAGCGCGACATCTCGCTAACCGGAACCTGAGCTTGCACTACCTGCATCTTGGATTTCGGTTGCACCCCGAGTATTCTCCCGCGCTTGGAGTTCAAATCTCCTATAACATCCCCCATGCAGTCCTCGGGCACAGTTACTTCCACGTTGGCAATTGGCTCGAGAATTATCGGGTCTGCTTTTGAAACTCCCTCTTTCAAAGCCTTTGAAGCCGCCATTTTGAAAGCCAGCTCCGAGGAGTCGACAGAATGGTATGTGCCATCATAGACCGTGACTTTCATATCCACCATCGGATACCCGGCAAGATATCCACCTTGCATAGCCTCGGTAACACCCTTTTCGACCCCTGGAATATATTGTCTGGGTATTGCTCCCCCGACTATCTTGTTCTCGAACTGATTGCCCTCTCCCCTCGGAAGAGGCTCTATTCTCAAAAAACAGTGCCCGTACTGCCCGTGCCCCCCTGTTTGCTTCTTGTATTTTCCTTCCGCCTCTACTTTCTTTCGAATTGTCTCCTTATAGGGAACTTTAGGGGCTTCCGTTACCACATCAACCCCAAACTTCCGGTGCAATTTCCCCACCGCTACTTCCAGATGGGCCTCGCCAGCGCCACTGAGAATAGTCTGGCTCACCTCTGTGTCTCTTGAGACGCAAAGCATTGGGTCTTCCTCCTCAAGCCTTCCAAGCGCCGTGGACAGCTTGTCCTCGTCACCTTTTGTTTTTGGCTCGACGGCAAGAGAATACGAGGGGAGAGGGTATTCGATTCTGGGGATGATTATGGGCTTTTCTTTTGTGCACAATGTATCTCCCGTGGCTGTCTCCGCCAGTTTGGCAACCCCTCCAATCTCACCGGCAACCAAAGTGTTAACTGGTTTCTGCTCCTTCCCAAGAATTTTGTAAAGTTGCCCTATCCTCTCTGTCACCGACTTACTGGAGTTAAATATGGATGAGTCGCTTTCCACCTTCCCTGAAAACACGCGGAAGTAAGTGAGCTTTCCAACATATGGATCAGCCATCGTCTTGAATACAAGAGCGCTGAAGGGAGCGTCTTCAGTGCGCGGAAAAGAAACGCTTTTATCATCGGTGGGCGCCACCCCTGAAATTTCGGGAAGCTCGGCAGGAGCGGGAAGGAAAGAGGAAACAAAATCCAGAAACTCGCAAATTCCTATCCCCTTGACGGCAGACCCGCAGAGTATCGGGAAAATCTTTCTTTCCAGAATCCCGCTTTTGAGGGCAACCTCAAGCTCCTCTGTGCCGAGACTTCCTTCGTCGAGATACTTCTCCAGAAGGGCATCATCAACTTCAGCCAAAACCTCGATGAGCTTTTCGTTATACGACTTCGCGGCGTCTGAAATTTCATCGGGGAGGGTAATCTCTTTCGTTTTACCTGCTCCATCCGGCGTATAAGCTTTTAGGCTGAGAAGATCTACTATCCCTCTGAAGTCGCTTTCCGCGCCAATGGGCATGTTTAGGGGAACCGCATTTTGTCCAAATGTCTCTTGAATCTCTCCAACGGTTCGTTCAAAGCTTGCCCTCTCGCGGTCTAGCTTGCTTACGAAAAAGAATGTGGGGAGGGAAAGACTCGACGCATAGTCACTTATTATCTCCGTCTGCACCTCAACCCCGTCAACCCCCGAAACGACTATCCCGCAGCTATCGACCACCCTTATCGCGGAAATTGCGTCGCCAATAAAATCCGCGTAACCAGGTGTGTCTACGATGACCATTTCGGTCCCGTACCGCTCGAAGGAGGCAACTGAGCAATTTATGGAGATTTGACGTCTTACTTCCTCCTCGTCGAAATCGCTCGTGGTGCTTCCTTCCTCAACACTCCCCATCCGCTTTATGATTCCTGACGCAAACAAGATTCCCTCGGTGAGAGTGGTTTTTCCCGATCCACCATGTCCAAAGAAGCCAAGATTTCTTATTCCGCTTTTTCCAGAACTCACAGTTATTCCCCCTAAAAACAAACAACCCGAAAATCTAGACGTTATTATAACCTACGGGTTAGTTTTCTTGTTCCATGCTTAGCTTTTTGTTAATTTGATAGAAGTAGGAGACCTGATTCGAGGAAAGCAGATGAAGGGCAAGCTTCCAGTTGTGGCCATCGTGGGAAGGCAAAATGTGGGTAAATCTACCCTTCTAAACCGTCTTACTGCTCGAAGTGCCGCAATCGTTCACAAAACGCCAGGCGTGACCAGAGATAGGAAATATGTTGCCGCGAGCTGGAGAAATCACCCTTTCATACTTGTTGACACTGGAGGGGTCGGAGTAGATGCCGAGGGGTTTCTTTCCAAGGAGGTGGAAAGACAAGCCTTCATCGCGGCAAAGGAGGCGGATGTGGTGCTGGTGGTGACCGACGTAGCCACCGGGGTTACAGATGACGATTTGTGGCTGGCGCGAAAGGTAAACCGCATAACCAAAGAAACCATACTGGCGGTTAATAAGGTTGACCGCCCGGAACTCGAGTCGGAAGTTTCTGCTTTCTATTCCCTCGACTTGGGAGATCCTCTTCCTGTCTCTGCCCAGCACGGTCTTGGCATTGGAGATCTCCTGGACAGAATAGTAAGAGGGCTTCCTGAAATGGAGACTCACGAGGAAGCCGAAGAAATATCCATAGCGATAGTTGGTAAGCCCAATGTTGGAAAGTCATCAATCCTGAACCTTATTGCCGGCGAGGAAAGAGCACTGGTACACGCCGATCCTCACACCACCAGAGACGCAATAGATACTGTAGTCGAGAAGAATGGCAAACTTTACCGCCTCATTGACACCGCTGGGCTTAGGAAAAAATCCAAGAGGGCATCTGATATCGAATACTATAGTTCCATAAGGACAACGAGGGCCATGAGTCAAGCAGACGTGGTTCTTTTGGTCATTGATGGAAGTGAAGGGGCAACCGAAAACGACCAGAGAATAGCAAGGCAAGCTGAACGAGAAGGGCGATCCCAGGCGATTATCATCAACAAGTGGGACATCGTAAAGAATGGGCATCAGGCGGAAGAGGTCATGGAAACCATCTCGAAAAGATTCAGGTTTGCACCGCACATCCCGCTCCTACGCATGTCCGCACTCACCGGTTGGGGAAGCGAAAAGTTGCTGCCCCTCGTAGATTTCGTATTCAAGGAATGGAAAAAAAGGGTGCCGACACCACTGCTCAACGGGTTTCTTGCCTCAGTAAAACTCAAGGTCCCACCTCCCTCGCGGGGAGAAAAGCAGTTGAAAATATACTACGCTACCCAGAGCGGGGTTGCCCCTCCAAGTTTCACCATATTCGTCAACGACGCAAGCCTGGTCAAACCGAACTATCGAAAATTTCTCACTCGGGAGTTACGGGAGGAATATGGTTTCTGGGGAAGCCCCCTGAGGCTTAATTTCCGCACTTCTAAGAAGAAGAGGTGATTTTTTTATGTATGTATGCGGCATCCACAGCCAGATAACCGCGTAGTTGTTGTTATTTTCGTGTTTTTTATGCATTGACAAGAGAAATTATGGTAATCTACGTGGAGTTAATCGGAAGAGGAAAAAGGTTCCTCGAAGAAAGGGGGTGTAAGTCTTGACCAAAAAAGAGTTAGCAGAGAAGGTCCAGGCTAAGGTCAAGGGAATATCCAAAAGGCAAGCTTCAGAGGCAATCGATGCCATGATTGAGACAATCACGGGTGCGCTGAAGAAAGGGGACAAGGTGCAACTCGTTGGCTTCGGCACCTTTGAGGTCCGGAAGAGAAAAGCAAGAACCGGGATCAATCCCCAGACGAAAGAGAAAATCAAAATAGCTGCGGCGAAGGCTCCGGCCTTCAAACCTGGCAAGGCGCTCAAAGACGCAGTGGCAAAGAAAAAGTAATATTTCAAAAAAGACAACAAAAAAAGGAGGCTGGAAAGCCTCCTTTTTTGTTTATCTAGCTTAAGGAGCCTAGGCAAATCACCTAGTTCAAGAGGTCGTGGTAAAATAGACTTCACCACTTGAAATGCGTCGGGACGTGGCGCAGCCAGGTTAGCGCGCTGGTCTGGGGGACCAGAGGTCGCCGGTTCAAATCCGGCCGTCCCGACCACTTAAAAATGTGAAAGTAAAATGGCAAATTTTATTACATGCTTAAGGTTTGCGATAACCCCCGCCTTCGTGGCGTTTATCGTTCTATCGAACGCCCATCCATCTTTCAGGTATGTAGCATTTGGGCTTTTTGTTTTTGGAGCACTTACTGACTGGGCTGATGGTTTCATCGCTCGCCGCACGAATACAGTCAGCGAGTTTGGTAAGACTGCCGATCCTCTAGCGGATCGCATTCTCATTGATGTGGCATTGGTTACCCTATACGCGATGAGAATGCTCCCTTTTTTGTATCTCCTTCTTATTCTCTCGCGAGACTTCATTACTCTTTTTGTCTACTCCGTGGTGGACTGGGAAAAGTTGAAAAAAATAAAAGTGCACTGGACGGGGAAAGTCGGAACCGCAATTCTTTTTTTGGGACTTTCATGCCTTATTCTCTCGCCTGCCCCTCACAGAGGGAGCAGGTTTTCCTTTGCGGGTTTTAGTTTCACCGATTTCTCATCCTGGCAAACCTATGGAATGTGGATAATAGCAATTGGGCTCGTCTGGGCTCTCACGGCAGGCTATATCTACATTTCAAGAGTAATTTCGCTCGCGACGAAAAAGCCTAACGAAAGCAAGCAGGAAACGTGAGATAGGAAAAATCATGAAAGCCGTAGTATTGGCAGGCGGACAAGGAGTAAGACTTCGTCCCTTGACGAGTAATAACCCAAAGCCAATGGTCCCCGTAGTCAACAGGCCAATGATGGAACACATAATCGAGCTCTTGAAACACTATGGGTTCGAAGAAATCGTGGTCACCCTCCAGTTTCTCCCCAATCTAATCACCAACTATTTCGATGACGGATCTGCCTGGGGGGTCGATATGAAATATGTTACCGAGGAAACCCCCATGGGCACAGCAGGTAGTGTGCGTAACGGGCGCTCCTTTCTGGATGGCACCTTTTTAGTCATGAGCGGAGACGTCGTCACCGATATTGACCTCGAAAAAGCCCGGGAATTCCACCACGAACGAAAAGCTATGGTGACGATAGTCCTCAAAGAGGTAGCAAATCCCCTCGACTTTGGCATTGTGGTAACTGATGAGAACGGGCGAATCAAGAAATTCCTGGAAAAGCCCGGCTGGGGGGAAGTTTTCTCGGATGCTGTAAATACAGGGATATACATCATAGAACCTGAAATTCTCAATTTCATTCCAGAGGACAGGCCTTATGACTTTGCGAAAGACCTATTTCCCGAGCTGTTGGACAAAAATATTCCAATCTATGGATATATAGCCGATGGCTACTGGTGTGACGTGGGCAACCTTGAAAGCTACGCCAATGCCCATAGAGACATACTAGATGGGAAAGCGCGCGTGAACATTCCCGGGCACAGGCTAGAGAATAATGTATGGATTGGCGATGGGGTTGAAATCAGCGAGGACGCTATTACCCAGGGCCCCGTGGTGCTTGGAAACCACGTCAGAGTGGAGGATGGGGTAAAACTGAGAGAGTACTCGGTGCTTGGCGACAATGTTGTCGTGAAGCGGGCAAGTTTTGTTCACCGATCCATCATCATGCAGAATAGTTTCATAGGCCCTGCCTGCCACATCCGAGGCGGCCTCATCGGCAGGAATTGTGATGTAAAGTCGGGTGTCAGAATAGACGAAGGCGCGACAATCGGTGACGAGTGCATAATTGGACAAAACGCAATCATAAATCCACATATCCTCATATTTCCCTTCAAGACAATTGATCCACGTTTGACCGTGAACAGCAGCATAATATGGGAAACACACGGCACGAAGCCTCTCTTTGGCAGAAAAGGGATATACGGGTTGGTGAATGTTGATGTAACCACCGAGAAGGCGGTCAGGCTTGGGATGGCTTACGGTTCTACTCTACCGAAAGGCTCACAAATCGTGACGAGCCGAAATGAGAGCCGTGCCGCAAGGGTAATAAAACGTGCCTTCATGTGCGGCCTCAACGCTTCAGGAGTCCATGTTCGAGATCTCGAAGTAAATTCCATTCCCGTGAATCGCTTTACGGTGAGTATTTATAACAACGAAGGAGGAGTTGACTTTCGCACTAGAGAAGACGATCCCCAATGGATAGAAATCCAATTCTTTGACCAACAAGGAAAAGATTTAGACCAAAAAGCCCGCAGAGAAATAGAAACAAACTACAACAGAGGTGATTTCAGAAGGGCATTCGTAGGTGAACTTGGGGGGATCTTTTATCCTACCAGGGCTAGAGAAGCTTATATGCGTGCCCACGAGGAAGCGCTAGATTTCGAGAAAGTAATAGAAAAGCAATTTAAGCTAGTTTGTGATTATAGCTCTGGCGCCGCTTCCCTTATGCTGCCCGCGCTGTTCGGCAAACTCGGCTGCGAGGTGTTGAACCTCAAGGCCTATACTGATGAACCTCGAGGACTCGCCGCCATAAAGGAAAACAAAGAGTCTGTAAGTCAGCTGGCGAGACTGGTCAAAAGCTTTGAAGCGGATTTTGGCTTGATAGTAGATAACGGCGCGGAATACATCGAGGTAATTGACGACAGGGGATCTTACATCGATGGCATGCGCCTTCTGCTCGTTATGGTTGACCTCGTTACGCGCACTTTCTCCCCAGGCAAACTTGCAGTCCCAATAAATCAGCCTTCGACTATCGAAGAAATAGCAGAGAAAAGAGGTTTCAGTGTGCTAAGAACCAGGGTTGACCCCTGGAGTTTGATGGCATCGACATGGGAAGGCGATGTCTGCTTTGCCGGTAACGATGAGGGAGGGTTCATATTTCCACATTTCCTTCCCGCTTTTGACGGCATGCTCTCGACTACAAAACTCCTGGAGATGCTGGCTAAAACTGGGGATTCACTGTCCTCGCTTGCTGAAAAATTGCCCTCGTGCCATCTTGTTGAGAAGGACATATATACGTCGTGGGAATACAAAGGAAAAGTTATGCGAACGCTCCTCGAGGCTAACATGGGAGATGAAGTGGATACCACCGATGGTTTGAAGATTTTCTGGGAAAGAGATAAATGGGTTCTTGTCCTTCCGGACCAAGAGGAGCCAGCCTTTCATCTCTATGCCCAGGGAAAAGATGAAGAGGAGTGCATGGAGATAATCACAAGATACGAGGATTTTATAAAGAAATCCTCTACATGATTCGTTTCTGCTGGTGCGGCAAAGTAACTAAGGAGACTTGAAGTGAAGAGTATAACTTTCGGTACAGACGGGTGGCGTGGCACGATGGACGCAGATTTTAATGACAAAAATGTCGCTATTGTTGCACAGGCGATTTGTAACCATCTCTACACCAGGAATTTCGCGCGAAAAGGTTGCATAGTTGCTTACGATACCCGCGCCAACTCCGACCATTTCGCCGACCTGGTCGCAAAGGTACTGGCGAACAACGGCATTGCTGCCTGGAGGATGGAAACCTTCTGTCCAACACCTCAGGCGGCATTTGGAGTCAGGCATATGGAATCTGGCGGAGCAATAATGATAACTGCCAGCCATAATCCACCCCACTATAATGGAATTAAGTTTATCCCTCACTACGGAGGTCCCGCGACTCCCGACATTACCGAGGACATCGAGTGGGAAATCCAGAACATTCTAGAGCTGGGGACTCTTGAGCCCCCAGAGGAACGCTCAATAGCCTCCACGAGAACTTTAGACGTAAGCAACGCTTACATAGATCAGCTCATAGGCTTGACTGAAAAAATCATCATCGAGCGGGCTAAGCCAAGGGTGCTTTTTGACCCAATGTTCGGTGCTGGGCAAA
>JAQURN010000009.1 GCA_028715585.1 Actinomycetota bacterium
GGCAATATCGGAAAAGGAGTCGGCTCTTGTAAGCCTAGAAGTGGATAGCGAAAAATCGAGAACAAAGCTAGCGACGATAATCGTAAGTAGCAAGACAATCAAGCCGAAATGGAATTTAGAGTTTTTATCAAGCATAAACATTGTTCGACTCAAAAGAGAAGTTCGATTTCCTACCTTGTCGAGCCCTCCGCGAAATACCAGCAAGTCTGTGGCTCCGTTACCCCCCCAGCCACATGCCCCCCGCTCTTCGACCCACACTCGAAATACATTGCCCTCTCGACAAAAATGGGCTGGGTGGAGGTTACCCTGGTTGCGAAATCGGTGCTACCCATTCCCCCTACATCGTCCACCTTAACCGTCTTCCTCGAAAAAGGCTCAACGACCTCGTTGATTGTTTTTTCCTTGCCATCCGGAAGGGAAAAACAAAGTTCGGCTTTGGACTGTGAGCCATTCGGGTTCATGAGAAGGATATAGGTGTCGAATCCATTGGCAGTCGAGCCCTCTGCCAGATACCAAGTCTTTGCTAATTCTGGGCTTCCCGGCGCGTTCGAGCCCTCCTTTGGGAAATCAAAGTACATCGAGCGCTCGACGAGTATGGGCTTGTCGGAATCAACTATGACCGAAACATCCTTGCCGGAAATTTCGGGGACTGAGTTCAGATGTATAGTTCCCCTGCTCATGGGAAGAAGTTCATAAGAGCTCGAGGCAGCCTTTCCCCCATTGCACAAATACGTCACCTCTATTTTGGCTTTCTCTTTTGCGGGATTTGCCACAAGGACGTATGTCTCAAAATTACATCCGGTATATCCCTCCGCGAGGTACCATCTCGAAGCGGGCTTCCACGTCCCAGGAGATACATGACCTCCCTGATATTTTTCGTGACCAGTAAAATACATAGCGCGCTCCGCTACGACTGGCTCGGTGGAACTTATAGCAACCGAAAAGTCGGCTTTCTCAAATCCAGACACCGAAGATACATCGAGGGTGAAACGCGAAGTGGGAGAAACCGTGTAGGACTTTTTGGCGCTAAAACCATCGGAGCGCATGAAACTAAAATTCACTTTGCTTTCTTTCTCGCCAGGATTCTGGACGAGGATGTACGTAGAAAAGCCCCAGGCTGTCGAGCCCTCCGAAAAATACCACTGCGTGCCAAGCAATGATGACCCCTCGGCACAACTGCCGCCTTTCCCTTTCTCGAAATCAAAATACATCGCTCTCTCCGCGAGTATGGGGACATCGTTTTTACTTCTTACCAAGCAGGAGACATCTCGGCCAGGGACATAGTCGTCAGCCCTGATTGTCATTCTCGAATTAGCTCTAACGGTAAGGGGAACAATTTGAACCTCACCATCCTCACACATGAATGAGATTTCCACATCAGAGAGATTGCCGCTAGGATTGGACAGCAACAAATATTCTTCGAAGTTTCCGGGGTCGATGACAGAAGTGGACCCAGATACGTAAGCTTCTACTCCCGCCGAGATGCCCTCCGCTATCCTCTGGCGGAAGTCAGGGTTGAGAAGAAGCCTAGCTTCTTCAGGGTTGGTCAAAAAAGCTGCCTCGAGAAGCGCGGCGGGCATGTTGGTATTCGAAAGGACATAGTACGACGCCTCCTTCACCCCTCTATCTTTTCGGTTTATTCGCTTCACCACTTCCTTGTGGACAGAGGTGGCAAGTTCCCTCCCTTTCTCAGAGCTGTAATAGCAATAGGTCTCAGTACCCTCGGCGGTAGTAGAAGTATGAGCGTTGGTGTGGATACTCACAAATACATAAGCCCCACATGCGTTAGCAACTCTGCACCTCTCCTCCAGGGAAACATAAACATCGGACTCTCGCGTCATTACAATTTCGAATCCGAGCTGTTGGAGAAGCGCACGGGTTCTCAAGGCGACGTCCAGATTCACATCTTTTTCGTTTACCCCATTCGAAACCGCCCCCGGATCGCTTCCGCCATGGCCAGGGTCGATGCATATACAAGCTCTACCATAAGAAGCGACTGGTGTCGGAGGGAAAACAAGCGCCCCGAGGACCAGCAAAATTAGTGCTGGATATGTCCACTTCCTCACACTAAACAACCTTCCTTACCATGACAAAAGCCAGAAAGCCGCCTTTCCTAGGCTCTCTGGCAAGAAAATGCTATCACGCTTCTATTTATTCTATCAGAAGGCGGCGAATGCCTTTTTACCTACCCTTTGAGTTGCACTAGTTAGTCCCCCTTATACCGGTCCCACACGTTCCACCACTTCGTTCATTAAAGTAGATAGAACGTTCGACGATTATTGGACCATCGGAGCTGACTTGGGTACTTGCTTCCGTTTCGCCAACAACCCCCCTCATGTCTAGCGTAAATCGACTCTGCGGCTGGACATCGAAAGTTCGAGAAGTGGTCTTCCCTGACGGCTCCATGAATGTGAAGTTCACTTTTCTTGTTTCCTCGCCAGGATTCTGAACCAGTATCCATGTCTCGAAACCCTGCTCGCTATATCCTTCAGCAAGATACCAACTCTCGTCCGGAGTAGAGGTTCCAATCGTGGCATGGCCGTCGCTTCTATTGTTCCAATACATTGCCCTCTCCGCCAGAACTGGGTACTGGGAACGAATTTTCACGGAAATATCACTTCCAGGAAACATGCCGTTGGCAAGGATGGTGAACCGGCTCAAGGGAGGGATGTCAAACACTCTCAAAAGGGTCTTGCCTTCTTTGTCCATGAAGTGAACCATCACTTCATTAGTGAGATTCTCTGGGTTTTGGATGAGTACCCACTCCTCGAAACCGTAATCCGTAGAGCCTTCGGCAAGGTACCAAGTTTTGGAGGTGGTGGGAGCCCCGATGGAGCAAGTTCCCGACTTCATGAAATTCAAGTACTGGGCGCGCTCGACGACGACCGGCTCGCTGCTTATAATCTGGGTAGATACAGACTGCGCAGGGATAATATCATCTACATGTATGGTGAAGCGGGAGCGTGGCTTTATATCGTATTTCTTGCTTACATTTCCAGCCCCTGGAGTCATAAAGGTGGCAGTTACCTTCGCGATTTTATCGCTCGGGTTTTGAATCAGAACGTACTCATCAAAATCCTCAGCAGTATAACCCTCGGCTAGATACCACGTTTTCGAAGGTTTTGAGATGCCAATCGAGGCATGACCAGTTTTTCTGCCATAGAAATACATCGCCCGCTCTACGGCAATTTTCCTGTCCGAAGCAATATGAGTGCTCACTTCAGCCCATGGAAGAATTTCATCGACGGTTATGGTGAAGCGAGAATTGGGCGCTACTTCGTAAGTGCGCAAGAGGTTCTCTCCATCAGAAAGCATGAACGTGACTTCCACGTTCGCCACCTCGCTCCCTGGATTTTGAATCAATATGTATTCTTCGAAATCCCCAGAGACCTCATTTCCTCCAGTGTATCCCTCCGCAAGATACCACTCCTGCGAAAGCTCGGGGATTGTTCTGTTGACATAAACAGGCACTGACGTTGGATTCACCTCGTATCGCTTGTCCGAAGAATTGCAGTCGATTCTCGCGGAATAAACGCCATCATCCACTGGCAAACCCTCTTGTTTCCCATCCCACGAGATGCTGTGCTTGCCCGCGGGAAGTTCCGCCTCGAGATATGTCCTTACCTCCTCTTCCCCATCCCAAATCGAGGCATTTACTTTCCCTTTCACCGGAAGCTCGTAGTCTATATTCGCCACATCGTTTGCGCCGTCATCGTTGGGACTAATCGCGTGCCCTCCAGTTTTCACCCCGGAAATCGAGACAAGCCGCCTAGGCGCAACGGTGCCGGGAAGGAGGGACCTGTTCTGAAAGGATGGCTCAGCCGATGAGCTACTCAAATAGATGGTAGGCACCCTCTTCTGGGGATCTGGGTTCCCCCAATCAGCCCGGGGAAAAACAGGGATGCGGATAGGATAGGATGCTGGCTCGTAATACAAGGAGTCGGAAATGGAATCAAGCGTAATTCCACATGCCGCGTCAATGAGCCCAAGGCTTGCCACTCCCCTGGGATAATTAGTCAAACTTTGGATGTAGCTCCCGAGCCACGATCCACCTCCAGAAAAACTTTCCTCTTTCGTTATCTTCCCAGCGAGGCTTTTGTCGCTTTCGCCAAGCCATATCCTCCCACCCTGCGAGGAGCCCCCTCCCCCTATTCCATGGGGATAGAAAAGCGAATCGAAAAAAGTACCATTCGAGGTAGCGGCAAAATAGTTCTCCAACTGCCAGTAGGCATCCAGCATGGAAAGAGGATTTCCATCGTTCAAATTCGCTTTGAGATAGCAAGCCGCTATATCCCTCCAGACGTTTTGCGAAACCCACTGATTCGATATATCGTAGGTTGTATGTATGCATCCATATTCCCTTCGAGTCTGAATACAGGCACTTTCAGCGTCTTCCCTTAATTTCTCCATGTTACCCTGAGTCAGGGGCATCTTTCTGTCCGAAGAGAAAAACCATGGAATGCCGTTTGAAGTGTATATGCTATATGCCCTGCGATTTGCCTCATCGATGTTTCCATCGAGAGAGACCGCAAAGTGGTCGGAAAGCGCGAGATCTTGCTCGAGGGTTTGATTTATAGCCTCGATATGAGCCCTATATTTCGAAGCACAGGAAACATCCGGTTTCGACTGCGCGAGCGCCATTTCACAGCCAGCCTGGTAAGCAAAGGCGCACTTCAAGCCAAGGTATGTCTGGTCCCGCGAGCTCTGGATGCCAGGCGAGCCTTGGTCTATGGTGTTTTTGGTATGTATGTCGGGAATGCCGTTCCCGTTTGTATCACAGTTCGCGATGAAATCGAGAAAATCTTTCACGTATAAAAACTTCGATTGCGTGTACGCCGTAGAGCCAGTGGCTTTCCAATATTTGTAAAGCAAAAGAATGAAGTCTGTGTTCTCCTCGACTGGCATGTCATGGTAATAAGCTTGACCTGTAACTGAACTACCCCAGCCCATATCATGAGACAAAAAATTGCCTTCCTTTGACGGTTTCACGTAAAGTAGCCATTCATCGAAAATCAGCGGTAATAAATCCGGCCAGAAATAGATATAGAACCAAGCATCGTTATAGGTAACATCGACAGTGCTATGATACCTACATGAGCTTCCCTCCCAAACGCTAAACCACTCCCTTCCACTGTCCGATACTGTCCACCAGGTATTCATGATGAAACTCTGGAAAGCGTAACAGATAAGCTCTTTGGCGCTTTTCCCTCCCGGCTCTTTGAGCTTCAGGTAAGAATCAGAAGAAATCGTAGAATCGAAGAAACGTGATTTTTCCTCTATCGCGTCTCCTTCATTCCTTTCTTGTACCGCGTAATCGAAAACATCCTCCAGCTTCTCGAAGTCGCGCGCGTAGTAAGAAAAACGAAAACTCGCATCGGAGTAAGAGGTGTTCTTCACGCTGAGCACTTTCCCTGGCACAAAACCCCCAAGCATGAAACTCTTCGTGGTAGAAGCAGATGGAGAGAGATTGCTTATAGACCACACCGCCCCCGAATACCCTCTGGGATAAAAACTAAAAAGTGGCGAACGGTAATCCTCGGAGCCAGAAGGGTATCCTTCGGGGGAATCGAACTCCCAAAGGCTAGTGGTGGTGAAATCTTTATATTCCTCCTCGCTACCGCCTTTCAAATCTACATCATCGGCATCGGCAAGCGGAGTGCCAATTCCCCTCCAGGCGGAGATAGCCCCAGCGGAATTGTGAGTCTCGTCATAATAGTTGTAGCTGCTTAGAGCCTGAACCCAAGCTGAATTAGTACTCATGCCCTCGGTAACCTGACCCTCCTCGAAGGTTTCCTTATGTGGCAAGCCAAGTAAAAACGACCCCGAAATCGGAGAGCTGCCAACATTTTTTGCCTCGACGTCAACATAGAAAAAAGGCGCCGAGCTCAATTTTTCGCCTTCGGGATAGAATGGCGCCCTGAAACTAACCGTGAGCGCGATAGGAAAATCACCAGAAGAACAGGAAAAAACCTGAGAAGTCATAGTCTGAGATTGGCTTATCCGCTCCCAGAGGGGGAAACGGTCAGTAAAGGGCAAAGCTTTCATCTTCGAACCAGATTTCATCGCAAGCACAAACTCGGAGAGCTCGGCGGTTCCATCCCCAAGTGGGGAAAAACGAACTCCAAGTTTCTGGGGAGCCAAATTCAAACAGAGGCGGGACCCAAAGCGTCCAAGAACTGCCTCATGGCTATTATCCCCAGCACTATTCTGATGGCGGATGGGTTCGTTCCTCGACTGCCGGCTCTTGGAGGCATCTATCTCTACGAGGTTTCTACTGTCATTGAAAATCCTGATGGTGCTGACGGTAGCGAGGTTTTCGCATCCTGATTCATCAGAGCGGAAGGTCAGCTCGATAATTCCTGAGGAGTCAGTGCTGGTTTTAAAAGTTTGCTGGTATGCCTTATTACCTCCAACTTTCGAGTAGATATCGAGCTTATCTATTACCTTCTCGGATTGGATATAAACGTTGAAAATTCTTTTTCCTTCGGAGGAATGGTATTGCTCCACAAAACTCAACTCGACAGAGCAACCCATTTCAGGAGGAAGGTTGGCAACAACGTATGAAAAGTTCTTTCCCACTCTCTCGCGCTGGAATTTGTAAGTCTGGCAGGTCTTGTTATCCGTCCCTGAAATCTGCCGGCGCGAAAATTCCCCGGCGCCCGTCGTGCCGCTCGAGAGATTGTTTCTTAGTTCCACGATGACTTGGGCGGCTCCACTCGCAGACGCTCGCGCGGGAAAAATCAAGAAAGAAGTCACCATGAGAAGTGATACCGCGACACAAACAAGCGTTCTTGCCCATCTTGCGCCCATAATATCTTGAACTATAACACACAGATAATCTTGATATACACCCTTTCTAGGATATGCTGACTGATGTATCTTTTTGCCGATGAATGGGAGTAAACGCAAAAAAACGCGTTCATCGAAAGGAGTCATATGAACATTCTTTTTATCGTGAAAGAGTTCCCACACAGTAAAGTAATAGGTGGTCCAATCATCATCTACAACCGCGTCAAATACCTCTCGAGGAACCACAAAGTTTCCCTGCTCGCTTTCGCTCAAGACCCAACCCCAGATCAAATAAATTCGGTGTCGCGCTATACGCACGACCTTCGTCTCGTTCCTCTCCCTAAGCGAGGAAAGAGTAAAAGACTGTGGGACTATTTCACTAGTCCCGTTGCGCCCTATTTCCTGAATTACCAGTCAGAAGAGATGTATGCGCAACTCAGAAGCATGGTCAAGGCAACACGCTACGACGTTGCCATTTCAGAGTACTCGATGGTAGCCCCCTACCTTTACAAAAATCCCGATCTCGAGGGAATCAAAAGAGTAATGTCAGTGCATGAGTGTTATTACCTGGCAAGAAAAAAGGTGCTCGAGGTACAAGGCTTAAGCCGCGAAGGAATTAGTGCCCTTTTCCAGCTCAAAGGGCTCAAGAAATTCGAGTTTTCCATGTATCGTTCAGCGGACAAAATTTTGACCCTAACGCCAGAGGGCAAAGAGGAACTGTTGGCAATAGACCCATCGCTCGACATCTCGGTGGTTCCTCATGGAGTCGATACCAATAAATTCGTTCCAACAGAGAAGAAAGAAGGACCTCCAACGGTAATGTTTTTGGGCAATTACCCACACGAGCCCAACAGAGATGCCGTAATCTACTTCGCCACCCAAATCTGGCCTCTCGTAAAGCGAGAGATTCCCGACTGTCGTTTTCTGGTAGTGGGAAGAGGCCCCACGCCTGACATGCTAGCCCTTTCTAAAGACGACCCTTCCGTCGTGATAACGGGACAAGTAGATGATGTGTGGCCCTACTTCTCCGAAAGCGACGCCTTCGTTTGCCCGGTGAGACTAGGTGGAGGATTTCGTGGGAAAATTCTCGAGGCAATGGCATCAGGAGTGCCAGTTGTTTCAACCCCCCTCGGCGTAGAAGGGATACCCGCAAAAAACGAGGACAACGTGCTCATTGCGAATGATCCCGAAAGCTTTGCCAGGTCCACCATAAGAATCCTCCAGGATAAAAGTCTCAGGAAAAAAATCTCCGGCAACGCGAGGAAACTGGTGGAAGAAAAGTATTCATGGCAAAAAGGGGTCGAGATACTCGAGGAAGTCCTGGAAGAAGTTGTCGCGAGATAGCCAGAGTAGTACTAGAGGTACCATCCACTCTTTTCTTTTACCACACCCACCATGAAGTCGTAAAGCCAGGATTCCACTTCAGGCTCGAGATAGAAGGTTGGAGTAAGCAAGTTCTGCCCTCTGGAAATCATGCCTCGGGCGATGGCGATATCGGCAAGCTCACAACCAGGATATATCCTCAAGCCCACGGTTATTCGCACCGAATCTGGCTCTAGCCTTGTCAGAAATTCAACGCTTTCAAAAACGCTCTCTTTGCTCTCGCCAGGTCCACCTAAAAGGAGAAAGCAGTTCACCTTTAGCCCAGCCGCCTTCGCTCCGAGGATGGTCTTTTCAATGTGGTCTTTGGCAAAATCCTTTCTCAAAGATAAGAGCATCGCGTCCGACCCGCTCTCGTTGCCTACGCTTATGGCAAAGCAGCCGGCTTTCCGCATGAGCTCGAGTAGGCGTCCATCTGGGTTAAGAGGAGAATAGGAACAAAGCCAGTCCATTCCGAGGTCTCTCGTGACCATCTCGCGGCATAGCCTTTCGGTATATTCGCCAGGTAGATTAAACAGGGAGTCCACGAAATGGACTGTCCTTATGCCCTTTTCTCTTAGCAAAGCAAGTTCATCCACCACGGAAGACGGTTCGCGAAACCTCACTTCGCTGCCTTCTATAGTTGGATTAGTGCAATAGATGCAATGCATATAGCATCCTCTTCTCGCTTGAAGATTCGCTACGAAGTTTGGAATCTTTCCGGGAGTGAAGTCGTAAGGCGACACATCAAATGATTCCCTGTCGGGAAAGGGGACACTTTCGAAATCAAGTGGATGCCCCTTCCCATTGATGATGGCTTTCCCCTCCCGAAACGCGCAAACCCCTGGAACCTCCGCCGGGTCTTCTCCCCGCTCGAGGCAATCTAAAAGGTCGGCGAAAACCCCCTCCCCCTCCCCGACAACCCCAAGCTCGAGACCAAGGTACTCCAGGCACTCCGCGGGAAAAATGCTGAATCCGGCCCCACCGGCAACCACGGGAACTTTTGTCTGGGAGCGCGCCAACTGGATGATTTTCTTCGCCTGGGGGAGAAAAAAGACGCTCGAATACATCTCCTGGTTATCTATATTGCGAATCGAGACGCCAACGAGGTCGGGCTCGAAGTCCCGTATGGCGGCACTAACAGCCTCTTCGGGATTTTCCCCGAACATAAGGTCGAGTCCCATTACCTCGTGCCCTCGAGCTCTCACAGCCGCGGCTATATAAGAAATTCCAAGGGGATAAGGAACGAGGTTCTCCTCGACTCTGTTCTCACTTATCAGCAATACTTTCATCCAAACACCTCGAAAAATCATTCTATTCGTTAAGCCGAAACAGCTCAAAAAAAATCCAACGAGGCATTGACATCTTTTCTAAGCACGAGTAACCTGCAAAAATGTTTAGCTTGGCTAACTATTTTGATGTTTGTGTTCTTATAGAAAATTCATCCAAAAAACAAGAGGAAGGAAGAGATGAAGAAAATCAAGGAAAAATTAGAACTGGGGCCCATCTTCAGCATGTGGTTGAGGGAAATCCTAAGGTTCTTTACCTCGAGGGGAAGAATAATATCGACCTTTGTCCAGCCGTTTCTCTTCCTGGGACTTTTGACGATTCCAATGAGCCAACTTTTCCGCGCGGAGGGGTCGCCCCAGGCTCAGGCGATGCAAAAGATGATGTTCGGGGGCACTAGCTTCTACGCATTCCTGGTTCCTGGGATTATCGCTATGGGATTGCTATTCGGAGGCACCATGGGAGGGGTAAGCGTCTTATGGGACAAGGAGTTCGGATTCCTGAAAGAAGTGATGGTCGCGCCTGTTAGAAGGACTTCGCTCATGATAGGAAGAAGCCTCGGGGCGATGACGATAGGAATCGTCCAAGCCCTCATGACCACCGGCGTTGGTGTTCTATTTGGAATCTGGTACGACTTCCACATCCAAAGTGTAGGCGGCTTCTTTCTCGCCCTGCTCTGCATGATTCTCACTTTTGCCACCTTTGTTGGATTTGGACTTACCTTCGGAGGACTTTTTGAAGAAACGGAAGGTTTCATGGCATTCCTGATGCTTATCCAGATGCCCCTTTTCTTCTGTTCGGGAGCCATGGTTCCCATCAAGCAGATAAAGGGGATACCCGTACTTTACCAGTTCTGTTATATCAACCCGCTCACCTACGGCGTGGATGGAATAAGAGGAGCACTTACAGGGGTTTACTCAATGAACCCAGTGCTCGACCTTCTTGTCATCCTCGGTTGCGCCATATTGTTTCTGGTTCTCGGCGCCTTCGAGTTCTCGAGAATGGAAGTAAGCTAAAGTCAAAGGGGAAAGCATGATATGCCCGCGATAGAAGTAAATGAACTTACCAAAGTTTTTGATGGAGTAGTTGCTGTTAATAATGTGTCTTACGAAGTAGAGGAAGGAGAGGTATTTGGCCTGGTCGGACTAAACGGGGCTGGGAAGAGTTCAACCATACTCATGCTTTCAACCTTGCTTCATCCAACATCAGGTGGGGCAAAGGTATTAGGGCATGACATATTGAGAGAAAAAAATGAAGTTAGAAAATCCATTGGCGTCGTTTTCGAAGACCAAGCCGTTGACAGCTACCTCACTGGAAGACAAAACCTGGACTTCGCCGCGCGGATGTATGGTCTTTCTAAAGCCGACAGAAAAAAGAGGGTGAGCGAACTACTTAAGACTGTAGGGCTCGAGGATCAAGCAAACATTAAAGTCAAAGACTACTCGGGGGGCATGATTCGTAGGCTTGAAATAGCGAGAGGAATGCTTTTTTACCCTCAAATTCTCTTTCTCGACGAGCCCACTATTGGACTCGACGTGCAAACCAGAAGATACCTCTGGAATTTCACGTTGGAAACCAACAAAACCCGCGGAACGACTGTTTTCATTGCGACATCTTACCTCGACGAAGCCGATTACCTTTGCGAGAGGGTAGCCATAATGCACAAAGGGAAAATCGTCACGATAGGAAAACCTATCGACCTCAAAGCCTCTATAGGGGGAAGGGTAATCTCGGTAAAGCTCGGGAGAGGCTCACAAGAGAAGTTTGCCAGCATGATTGAGCAAACTGGCTGGGTGAGCGACATAAAAATGAATGAGTCATTGCACCTTGGCATCAAGGAAAATGACATAGGTATACCTGACATTGTGCGGCTCGCTAACCGAAATGGCTTCTACGTTTCGGCTATCAGCTCTCATGTTCCAACTTTGGACGATGTCCTTCTTCACTATACGGGAAGAAAGGTAGAAGAATAACAAATTTCGCCGGAAATCGGAGTGGGTTCCTAAACACAAAGAAAGGCAAAAAGAAATGAAAAACGTCATCAAAGTGGAGGGGCTTACAAAAAAATTTGGAAATCTCACTGCCGTTGACCACATAAGCTTCGAAATCCAAAGGGGAGAGATATTTGGATTCCTCGGCCCAAATGGGGCGGGGAAATCCACTACTGTAAAAATGCTCGCAACCCTTTTGCGCCCCACTTCTGGGAAAGCGCAAATATGTGGGCATGACGTAGTAAAAGAAAAAGCCAAGGTTCGAGAGTTAATTGGAATAGTTTTTCAAGACCGCTCAAGCGACCACTATCTCACCGGCAGACAAAACTTGGATTTTCACGCAAGGATGTATCACATGGAGCGTGAGGAAAGAGAGAAGAAAATCAAAGAAGTTTTAGACCTCTTGGAACTGAACGGAAAGGAAAACATAAGGCTTAGAGACCTTCCCGATGGGGTAGCTCGTAGGTTCGAAGTAGCAAGAGGTTTCATGACGTCTCCAGAAGTGGTCTTTCTAGATGAACCAACTATCGGCTTCGACATACGAGCCAGAATGGACCTCTGGGAGCAGATAAGACAAGCGAAGGAAAAAGAAAAATCAACAGTTCTTCTTACCACCCATTACATAGAAGAAGCGGATTACCTCTCAGATAGAGTGGCAATAATAGACAAAGCAAAAATCGTGGCAATAGGCACTCCAGAAGAGCTAAAGAAAAGCACCGGAAACAAACTAATAATGGTCCAGGTCGCGGAAAAGCAAACTGAATTCGCCCAAAGAATCAGCGAAGCCAAGTGGGTCAAGGGAATGGAAGAATACTCAAACGCGCTATTGTTGAACGTAGGAAACGAAGAGGGAAAAGTAGCCGAAATTGTTGACTTCTGCGATAGAGGCGGCTTCGAGCTCACATATATCGACGAGCACAAGCCAAGTCTCGAGGATGTCTTCCTTCATTACACTGGCAGAACGATAAGAGAAGCAGAAAGCGGCAACGGGGCAAAAAAAACGCCTCGGAGGAGAGGGGAACCCAGATAAGAGATTGGCAAAGGATGGCGAAACCCTTGTCACTCAAACAGGTAAAACCGCGATGAGCAAGAAAAAAGACCTCGAAATGGCAGAAGAGTTCCTCTCCTCCGCGAGAGACGCAATAAAGTCCCTCAAACTTTTGTTCAGGGAGGAGCTCAAAGAATTCGGAATTAGCTGGACCCAGTTTCACCTGCTCAAGCTTGTAAAGAGGACGGGAGGGATAAACGTAACCCAAATTTCGAGGTGTATGATGAGCACGCCCGCGACTTCAAGTAAGATGATTGATCTGCTTTCAGCAAAAGGGCTCTTAGAAAAACAAAGAAGCGAATCCGACCGTCGAATCTGTCGCTTGGTGTTGACGGAAGAGAGCGAAAAACTCCTCGAAGCCGCAACCGAGAAGAGAAACCGCATAATGGCTGAAATCCTCGAAGGGGAAAGCGAAAAGGATTTACGGGCAATCATCCAGTACCTGGAAAGAATCCGCGACAAATGCGAGAATCGTGTTGCTATGGGAAAAGAGCGCGAGGGCGAACTCCGGGAGAAACACCAGGGATATCGAGTCCCTCCCCTCTGAGCGCGTAATAAGAAGCGCACAAAAAGGAAATGAGCGCCATCGACGCCATGAGCGTTATTCCAGAATCATTGATGGCAAAACCCAAAAGACTGCCAAGAAGGGTTGAATATAGCGCAGCCATCCTAGGCTTGTTTTGCTCCCACTCCCGCATCCAAAAGGAACCCGGACGCCTAATCCAAAAGAGGAATGCAATAATCGCCAATATAAAAATCACCGCGGGTATCAGAAACTTTGTTATTTCCTGGAGATGAATTGAAATTTTATTTTGGATAATTGGAATCAACCTTTCCATCCCCAGAGAAACACCTCTCCCAGCGTGTGAACGTACCAATAAAGCATCAATAGTAAGCATTAGCGCTCCTGAGACAAGCGTTATTATCGCCGCGAGAACAAATTTCTTCCAGGATAGGAACTCGGGAGAAAGCACAAAAAAGAAGATAAGAACGGTGAAAATTGCGGTAACAAAACCCCCAAAATTCGCGCCAAACATCCCAAATCCAAGCACAAAACTCATGAAGACAAGTCCAACAAGCACCAGAAGTCTTCTTGTGCCACTCTGGGGTTCATCCCGCGAGATAATTCCAGCTGCCCCCCAGATTGAGGAGGAAATAAGAATTCCCGCAATTACATTGCTGAACCCAAAGAAGCGCATCCCCTCCAGAGCTCCTCCCCCAAGGAGAGGAAACATCAAGAGCCTCCCCCCGAAGAGAGCATCCAGAATCAACACCCCAGCGGTAAGTAGGCACAAGGAAACAGCTGAATCTAGTTTTTTCTCTTTTTGCAACCACCAAACGCCAAGCCCCACTATAAGCATGAATACAATGCAGTAGAGCACTGGAAACGCGTAGTTTTCATAGAAGAAAGCCGAAATAGTGATGAAGGCTAGGGGTCCGGCAAGAAACACTATGCAAAGAGGTGCGAGCACTCTACGGAGCCCTTGGGAACCCTCTCCCGCCTCCAGCCGAAAGCGCCGCGGAAAAAACCGAACAATGATGAGCGCAAATAATATCAAGTTTAAAACGCAATAAGGAACAATCGTCATCCATCTCGCATTCCTGGTAATTGGCACCTGGCGGTCTAGTTTGCCAAGATACTCGAGGCTCTCAGAGCAACTTGAGGATTTCATCCCGCTGCCGGATACGACACCTGGAATAGGGATGCCAAAGAAATTGAGCACGGTCGGAAGAAAATCCGAATTATCCACTATGCCCATTCTCCTGGTCGAGTCGGAAGACAAAATCCGCGGGCCGGAATCAAAACCTTCACCTGCCGCCACCAGGGGAGTGAGGTAGTTTCCCTGCTTGAGCTCATCTTCAGTTGCCCTCGGCGATATCACCACGAAAGCCGATGTCTTCATGTCCAAAAGTCCGAAGAGCTCTTCCGCAAGATGGTCTGCCTGGGATATCGCCTCATTTCGCCTTTCTTCAAAAAGTTCAAGGCTCATGGACTTTTGTTCCTTTTCAACCCTTGCGGTGTCACCAGAATCCACTACCACAAAGGATGATTCGCCGAGGAAACGCCTGGTAGTATTAGTAACCTTTTCTAAATCTACCCTCGAGCCTGTGGCTTTTTCCAGAAACGGCTCCAGGTTGGAGTCGCTCACGTCGCCAAGCGGAATCGAACCCCCCTTGTTGGCACAGATGAGAGTGGCGTTCCTCGAGAGCGCCTCGAGAAGGTCAGAATTGCCAACAACGGCAACGTTTATACCCCCCTCATCGAGACACTGACCAAGAAGCCCGATATTCTCTTCCAAGCCAAGTTCCTCGTTTTTCTGTCTCACTTCCTCCCACTTGAGACAAACAACGCCATTTGGCGGAGGCTCCCTTCCGGTGAACTCTAAATACGCTTGGCCAGCGCTCATGCCAGTCGAAAAAGTCGGGATAACCTCCTGTGTATTGAGGCACAAATCCGACCCATTGACTCCCCTAACCCGTGCCCCAGAACCTAGAGATAGATACTCAGCGCCCAAACCACCAGCAGCTCTAGTAGAAAGCAAGCCAACCGAGTGCTTCTTGGAAAGGTTCCATAAAAATGGAGTGAGAGATGGTGAGATGTCCTCCATACGCAAGTGGTCAACGATTAACACGACCATCTTTTTTTCAGTCTCTACGGAAGAAAAGGAATCAGAATCCCCCGCTCGAGCTTTGGGAAACGAGGAAAAAAGAAGAAAACTCGCGATACAAACGATAGCGGGAAATATCACCCGCGCAACTTTGGAAGAGAAGGAGTGCCTTTTTGAAACTGGACCGGCTTTCATGGAGTATCCTCGCCCTGGATGAGGACTCGCCTCACAGAGGCTCCCAGAGACTGGAGTTTTTCCTCGAAGTTCTCGTATCCCCTATCGATGTGATGGAGACCATAAACCTCGGTGACTCCCTCAGCGGCAAGCCCCGCGAGAACTAGAGCCGCGCCGGCTCTTAAGTCGGGAGCAGATACAGGAGCTCCAGAGAGGCTTTTGACCCCTGTAATGATAGCGTGGTTGCCCTTTGTCTTGATGTTAGCCCCTAGCCTGTTCAGTTCATCAGTAATCATAAAGCGGCTTTCAAAGACGTTTTCGGTTACAAACGAGGTCCCTTTCGCGATGGAAAGTAGAGCTTGCATCTGCGGCTGGAGATCGGTGGGGAAACCAGGGAATGGAAGAGTCTGCACGCTTATTGCTTGAATATCGTCCGCGGCTGACACGATTACTCCTTGGGGGAGCGTCCCCACATGGCAGCCAGCTTCTTCCAACTTCACCAGCAGGTTTTCCAGGTGAACAGGCTCAACCCCCTCAACTGTAACGTTTCCTCCTGACATGGCTCCACCTATGAGGAAGGTGCCAGCTTCGATTCTGTCGCCAATAGTTTTGTGTTCAGCACCACCCAGGGAATCTACCCCCTCCACCACAATGGTAGAAGTTCCCGCTCCTTCGATAGAGGCACCCATCTTACAAAGGAAATTCGAGAGATCCTCTATCTCCGGGTCTCTCGCCGCGTTTTCTATGATGGTTGTCCCTTTCGCCAGCGTCCCAGCCATCAGGAGGTTTTCCGTCGCACCCATACTAGCAATATCTAGATAAACTCTCGAACCTTCGAGTTTATCCGCTTCCGCCTCAATATAACCTTGCCTAATCCGGATATCTGCCCCCATTCGGGTCAATCCATCGAGATGCATATCTATCTGGCGACTGCCGATATTACAGCCTCCCGGCATTGCCACGCGGGCGAATCCATATCTTGTGAGAAGTGGTCCCAATACTTCGATGGAGGCTCTCATCTGCTGGACCAGGTGATAAGGAGCTTCGAGGTTAGGCTTCGAGGTGGGCTCTATTACCACGCTTCCCGAGTCAAACGAAACCTCGAGTCCTATGTGGCGGAGCACTTCAATCATGGTGACAACATCAGAAATCGAAGGTACGTTCCGGATTACACACCTCGAACCAGCAAGCAGGGACGCGGCTATCAGCTTCAATGCTGAATTCTTGGCACCGCTCGCCCTCACTCTTCCAGTCAGGGTACTCTTCTTGACCACCAACTTTTCATTCGCGAATTCTCTGGCCATCTTTGTTGCCCAAGCTCACCGCGCGTAGAAGAGGCTCGAAACAAAAACCCGGGGCTCTACCCCGGGCATGCCTCAAGCGAACATGACTTCTCATTCGACAATGGCTAGTTTCCTCTTCTCAATCTTCTTCTTGACCCTCTTCAATCGGAAGTGGTCTTCCCTTGCTCGCTCATCGAGAGCGCTGTAAATGAATTTTACCTGCTCCTCTAGCTCGGGAACCACCACGTTCTCCAGGGCATTTACTCGCCTGTTAGTCTTTTGTAACTCTTCCCCAAGCCTCCTGAGCCTGGTCTCGATATCGGCGCTCTCAATCATTGTTCCCACTATTTCCTCAAATTTCTTAGCCGCGTACCCTATTCTTGCGCTGACACCGGTTAAAGAATATCCGCGATTCAGCTCATTTCGAAGAGGTGCCTCCGCTTTTCTTATAACTGGAATTGGAACCCCCATTACATGAGTACCAGTAATATCTACATGTACTTCTCCCTTCGTCGCGAAGGAGACGGAAGTCACCGCTGCTTCTCCATCCACCGCCTTCGCCATCGCAAGAGCTCCCTGCGCTTCTTGGGTAGCTCGCTCCAGCCTCAAAGAAAGCTTCATCGTCTCGTCGATAATTGGTAGAAATTCCCGGAGAAGAGCGTCTCTCTTCTTTTTGAGGAGTTCCATACCCTGGACAGCAAGCTGTAGCTGTTGCTTCCTCCAAAGTAATTCCCCTCTCGTCGACTTTACTTTTTCCATATCAGAGCCTCAGAGCGTTGTCGGACCGTACACGTCAGCTTCCTG
>JAQURN010000010.1 GCA_028715585.1 Actinomycetota bacterium
TGGCATCGGCTCGAATGTCATCTGCTTTACCGGGCTCTTTCCCGGGGAGGCTTTTGGAATACCTCTGCGTTACCAGCGCCATGTTGACGCAAGGCGGGTGTATGACCTTTCTGACGCCGAGTCTTTCACGAAGATAGTAAACGATTATCTTTCTGAAGGGAGGTATATTTATATAGAGTTGAGCGGGATGGAAGCTGTTGATTTCAATCCCGAGCTGTTTAACCTCTTGGAATTCAGAAAGGCATTTGACGCGGTGATTTCTTTTCCTCGTCTTTCTAGGACCAGCACCACTTGGCCTAGAATGAAAGGGACCGAAGAACACGCCATGAGATTTTTCCTGCTTGCACCCAGAGCTCTCCCCTCGGGCGGATGATTTTTTTTCGACTCTTTCCAGGCATTCGGTGCGTTAATACAGTATAGGAATTCAGAAAGGGGATTTTTATTGAGTAAAGTATTAGTTTTTGGACAGGCACCCCTACCTTTCGAGGACATAGAGAAATCATATGGTCCGGGAGCGAGGACCTGGCAACTTTCCAAGCCGCTCATCGAGGATGGGCATGAGGTCACGATTTTGGCTTCGAGAATTCCTTTTACTTATGACGAATCTCTTCCCGAAGTTCAAAGAAGCGAAGAACACGGGTGTGAAATCTACAGGGTCTTTCAGTGGAAATTCGAAGATCTGGCTTTTACCCGCGAGCTGGTCGGAAGCCTCGACCCCGATTGCGTGGTTGGAGCTTCTGCTTTCCCCTCCTTCATTGCGGTGATGAGTGCCGGCGATAGACCTGTGTGGGCTGATGTCTATGGATGCCTGCTTGCCGAAGCCCAAGCGAAAGCTTATGTCTACAAGGATGATTCTTTCCTGGAGCACTTTATTTCGATAATGAACCCTATCCTCGATTCTGCCGATGCCTTGAGTGCCGTTTCGAAGAGGCAAAAATTCGAGCTCATAGGGGAACTCGCTACTCACGGGAGGCTCAACTCCAAAAATTACGGCTTTGACTTTGTAAGTGTGATACCCGTTGGAATCGAGGACATAGAGTTTCCTCCTTGCGAAAAGATAGACGAAGGCATCGGTGAAGACGACTTTGTAGTTCTATGGAGCGGGGGCTTTAACACCTGGACCGACGTCGATGTCCTCTTCGAGGGTTTGGAGCGCGCCATGAAAGCCTCGGGGAGAATCCATTTTGTCTCTACGGGTGGGGAAATTTTAGGACATGACGAAAAGACTTATCCCCGGTTTCAAAAAATAGTCTCAGCCTCGAAGTACAGGGATAGGTTTCATCTGAAAGGGTGGGTCAAGCGGAGTGAGGCTCTCTCCTACTACAATTTTGCTTCTGTGGGTATCAATATGGATAGCCTGGATTACGAGGTTCTTCTTGGAAGTAGAAAGAGGATTCTGGAGTGGGCTCTTGCCGGGCTGCCAGCTGTTTCGGCAAGCCTTTGCGAGCTTGCGGGAGATTTTGCAAAGGAGGGCTTGCTTTTCCCTATCACTGTTGGAGACCCGGTTTCGCTTTCGGATACACTTTTGGAGCTCGAGGAGGCGAGGGAGAAGATTTCTGCGGTGAGACCACGCTTGCAGGAGTTTGCCCGGGAGAACTATTCATTCGGAAAGACGACTCTTCCATTGCGAGAATGGGTCAGAAACCCCGAGCATTTGCCGGATTTTAAGGGGAGGCAGTTTTCAACGGTCGCAGCTGACCCGGCCCCTCCTATCACCCCGGAGTCTTCTTGGGGTGAGAAATTTAGCTTTTACATGAAACATGAAGGCGCATCGAATACCTTGAAGAGGTCTGTGAGGTATCTGATGAAGAAGGTGAGAGGGCGTTGATGCCCGTGGAACCAGTTGAAAACCTTTGATATAATCGAGTGCGACCTCTGTGAATCGATGACTTCGAAGGCACCCTGAGCTTTTTCACAAGGGAAGGTTTTTATCTTGAAGATTGCGCATTTTAGCCCTCTAAATCCTATAAGGAGTGGCATTTCGGATTATTCCGAAGAGCTTCTCGAGTATCTTGCGGGTTATGCGAAAATAGATCTCTTTGTTGGCGACTTCGAACCCTCCAATTCTTGGATTCGAGAAAATTTCACCATAAAAAGTTTCCGAGAGATACTTGAGAACCACCACCAGAATAGCTACGACATCCACATCTATCACATGGGGAACAACGAGAATCACGCTTATATCTATCGTTCACTCTTGGAACATCCTGGCATTGTCGTTTTGCACGAGCCCATAATCCATCACTTCATATTCTCTCAGACTGCCGCAAAAGGGCGACTTGGGGATTACATCCAGGAACTTACCTATTGCTATGGGGAACGCGGGATAGAAATCGCCACAAGGGCGCTTTCCTTACAAGAAGAGTCGGTATGGTATGACTATCATCTTTGCGACCGCATGATTGATTCGAGTCTGGGCATAATTGTGCATAGCGAATTTGCTCGCAAGAAGGTGTTAGAAGTAAGGCCTAACGCAAAAGTAAAGGTCATCCGCCATCATTATGCCCCTCACAAAAAAGACCATCTGCGCTATCCAGGTGCATTGAGGGAGGTGCTTGGTTTCGGCAAGGACGACTTTGTGGTCGGTTGCTTTGGCTATATGACCTCGAGCAAACATATCGACAAGGTTTTGCGGGTGATAGCGAAGGTCAGGAATAAAGGGTACAAAGTCAAGCTCCTGCTTGTGGGAAAGATGATGCCCGGTTGCGATGCGAGTAAGTGGATAGAGGAATTGGGCCTTGACGATAATGTTCTCGTCAGCGGCTTTGTAGATGGGCATACCTTCAGGGAATATCTCCAGTTGCCCGACGTTTTCATCGCCCTCAGGCATCCAAGTGCCGGAGAGACCAGCGGAAGCGTAATAAAAATGATGGGCACCGGAAAACCAGTCATGATTTCCGATTTTTGCGCCTTTGCTGAGTTTCCGGATGATTGCTGTGTCAAAATACCTCCTGTTGATACCGAGGAGGAAATTCTCGAGGAGAAGCTAATCCACTACATCGAAAGCCCGGAAGAAAGACGCAGGATAGGAGAGCGGGCAAAAGAATATATTCTCAGACACCAAGATATCCAGGTCTCAGCAAGGCTCTATATGGACTTCGTGGTCGATGTCCTATCTAATGGTCCATTTGATATTTCCAAAGACTCGGGATCCATAGAAAATATAGAGGTTGCTTCAAAGTGAGTTGACTTTCCCAGAGAAGTGACATTAGCTTCTACTTTTGTGATTGGTCGGAGGTGCAAGAGCAGGGAAGGACAATGATAAAAAAGGTTTTGCGAAAAAAAGACACGCTCACCAGGGTAGCGATTTGGGGCTTGCTTTCAGTGCTCTTTACGGCTGCTTTTCTGGTTCCCGCTCCTCTTCCTGGAGTAAGAGTCGGGGCGAGCACATTTGGGGCAGCTCATGGGGTGGAAAAAGCTGGCGGTGGATCGAGCTTGAAAGACAGATATGTAATGGGCCTTTTCAGCGAGAGCGTCGCGGACAACCTCAAGGCCAAGTATCCCCCCTCCGAGCAGCAATGGGTCAGAAATATCCGCCTTTTCGTCCAGTGGGTGGCAATCGAGCCACAGAAAGGCAAGTTCAGTTGGTCCAAACTCGATAGGGAAATAGACGCTGCTCTGAGCCTCGGGATAGACAGTATAATGCTTACCCTTTCTGGTCCTTGTCCCAAATGGGCTGAAAACCCCAAGAACCCCTCTCCCACTGCTTATGGTCCCCCGAAGAACATCAAGGACTGGGGGGATTTCTGTCGAGCCGTGGCGGAGAGGTACACAAAATATGTTGACTATTTCCAGATATGGCAGGAGCCCGGATGGGACATAGATTCTCCTCCGGCAGTGAACGATAATATCGTCTATTATGCAAGCTGCTGCGACCAGACATATCTTGGGCTTTTGCGGGAGGGATACAACGCCATAAAAGCCGTCAATCCCAACGCTTACGTGGCATCCGGTTCGTTGATAGCGGAGTTGAACGGTTCGCCTATGGATTTTCAGAACTACGAGCTTCTTCTCGATGGCAAAAATCAGGATTCTTCCGTCAAGATAACCTCCGACAAGAACGTGGTGGCCGAAAGGCCAATGTATTTCAACTATCACGGCGTCTGGCCTGGCGGTCACGTGGAGGTGGGAGCTGAGAAGCCCGGTAAGCTTTGGTATCTTGCCGAGGGGGCGACTCATCCAGGCTTCGAAGAATGGATTTGCATACAAAATCCAAGAGATAAAAAAGCAAATGTCACCATAACCTACATGTTTCCCGGAGGAGTTACCAAGCAACAGAGCGTCACCATTTCACCCGAATCAAGATATACCGTCGGTGTTAATGACGTGGTTGGGCCGAACAAGGATGTTGCCGCTAAGGTTGAATCCGACCAGGACGTAGTGGTGGAAAGGCCCATGTATTTCAACTATCACGGCGCCTGGCGAGGGGGATCTGTGGAGATGGGGACAAAGGAGCTTTCAAATGAATGGTATCTTGCCGAGGGAGCAACTCATCCAGGTTTTGAGGAATGGATTTCCTTCATGAATCCGGGCAACGAGAAGACGCAGGTAGAAGTAACTTACATGATGGGTGATGGAAGCACTCAGAAACAGTCTTTTTCTATGGCGCCCACTTCTAGGGAGACCATACTAGTGAATCAAGTAGTTGGCGCGAACAAGGATGTTTCGGCGAAGGTGAGCTCCAGCAAGCCTATACTGGTCGAACGCCCAATGTACTTTCTTTACCATGGAGCCTGGGATGGGGGACATTCCGAGACCGCGGCGCCACAACCCTCTACTTCGTGGTTCCTTGCCGAGGGGACAACCAGGTGCAATCAGCAGGATGGTTCGTTCGAGGAATGGATTTCCATAATGAACCCGGGTGAGGTGAAGGCGAACATAGATGTCACCTACATGTTTCCGGGTGGCGAGACCAGCGAAAGCAAGGTGGAGGTTTTGCCACGCTCCAGGGGGACCATATTCGTGAACGGGATGGTCCAAAACAGGGACGTTTCTGTAAAACTTTCCTCTGACCAGCCTATAGTGGTGGAAAGACCTATGTATTACCTATACCACAACGCCTGGAGTGGCGGAAGCGTGGAGCTGGGGTCACAAGGAGCTTCAAAAGAAATTTATTTTGCCGAAGGCTCCACCAGAATCGGATTCGAGGAATGGATTACCCTACAAAATCCGAATGACGCTCAGGCTTCGGCAACACTTGAATTTATGATGTCGGATGGCTCTGTCCAGAAGGAGACAGTTTCCCTCCCCGCAAACAGCCGCACTACTGTTGATGTAGGTCGCGCCTTAAGTCTTGGCAAAATCTGTGATGGGGTCGCGGTTCATCCGTATCATTACCCGAATTCCTGGGGATGGTATGTTGCGTATCTGAGGGGCGTATGCCGCAATCATGGCTTTTCCGACCTCGAGGTCCTCGTGAGCGAGATAGGCTGGCCACATGCTACCGACAGACCCAGCGGGGGATTTTCCCCAGAGGAACAAAGGCGCGCAATTGGCGAGGTGGGCGTGGGTGGCATAATTAGAGAAGGGTGCAAAAAAATATGGATTTACCTGGATGTTGACCAGCCTCCAGGAACTTCGTGGGATGGTATCTATAATGGCCTCTTCGACTACTACGGGAATCCGATGCCTGCCTGGGGTGAATACAAGAAGTGGCAAACCCAGTTTCCGGATTACCCGAACAAACCTTCTGGGCTTTGGGAGTAAGTATTGCTAGGGGTTAAGACTTTTTGCGCTTGAGGGCATCGAGTATTTTTCTGGCTTCCGTGGGGCTTACTATAATCGAGTTTCCATTCTCATCCTGTGAAACCACCAGGTCTGGAAGCATGCCCCCAATTATGTTCTGGAGCTCGATGAGTTCCTTTTGAATCTGCGCTTTTTCTTCAGTTTTAAGCTTGGGCTCCTGGTATTTTCTCTGAAGTTCCTCTAGCCTCGAGACAAGAGGTTCAATAGCTTTGGCGGTGTCAATGTTTCTTTTTTGAATCTCTTCCCCCATCGGCGCTTCATCGTTTATATATCTTGCTTCTGCCGTCCATGTCCATGCCCAGAAGGTTGCAAGGAGGGCGAATATCAAAAGTCCTCTCAAGTACGGAAAAGCCTTTTTGGGTTGCACTCTCATGTTCTCTCTCCTCTTTTGAGATAATAGAATACCACGAGAGAGAAGCACTTTTAAGAGCTTGTAAGTAACCTTTAGCGAGGAAAAGTGTTAGTAATTGACCAAGAAGAGCCAAAGCTCGTTTCAATCATCATAGTTCTCTACAACTCGGCTGAGTATATAGAGAAGTGCATTCAGTCAATCGGAAGACTTGACTACAACCCTATTGAAATCATACTTGTTGACAACGCGTCCAGGGATGAATCCGTCAGTGTTGCAAGGAGGACGCTTGAGGAATGCAGAATCGAGCATTATCATTTGATTCAGCTTGGAAGAAATGCCGGGTTTGCCGCCGCGAACAATCGCGGCTTCGAGTTGTCTAGCGGCGAGATACTTTTTCTCCTAAACCCTGACACTGAACTATATCCCGATACCTTGCGTGAGCTGGTTCGCGCCTTTCGCGACCCTAGCGTTGGTATATGCGGTTCGAAGGTTTACTATCCGGACGGAAAGACACTTCAACACGCCGGAGGGTTCGTTCGCGACAATGGTCTCGCTATGCATTATGGATATGCCGAGGAAGACAAGGGACAGTATGACACCCTGAGGGAAGTAGGATATGTGACCGGAGCCGCGCTTTCGGTGAGGAGGGATGTATTTAGAGAAGCAGGGGGTTTCGACGAGGGATACCATCCCGCTTACTTCGAGGAGACTGACCTGTGCCTTCGGGTAAGGCGCATGGGGTACAAGGTAGTGTATGTTCCCACCGCAAGGGTGATTCATTACGAGTCCACCACAGTTGGCAAGTTCTCGGAACGTTATCTTTACCTCTTTCACAAGAATCGAATCCGGTTCATGCTCAAGAACTACTCCTGGCATTTTCTGTGGAACAGGGCTCTTCCGATGGAGGAGAAGTGGATAGGCATGATTGCCCCCGAAGAGCAGGCTATTCCGCTCAACAAGGCGTACATCGCAAACATCTTCAAGCTTCCAGGAACATTGCTTGCCAGAAGGCGAATGGAAGAAAAACTTCGAGCCCCCAGAATAGAGGACAACGTGAGTAGCCTTGAGTGAATCCGAGAACGAGGCGGTAGGGAAGACCCCTCCCGTGCCCACCAGACACAAGATTATTGAGATAGGTAAGGATTCTTTCTGGTACCTCTTGGCTTCGATAGTCACCTCTCTGCTTGGCTTTATAGCGGTTCCAATCTTCACCAGGATTCTCACGCCCAAGGAATATGGAATTTACTCTTTGGTAGTGAGCGGAGTAATGCTTGCCTCTCCCTTCATCTACGCATGGCTTAGCGCTTCAGTGTTAAGGTTTTATCCCGAATATAAGAAGCTCGACAAACTGGATACTTTCTATTCCACCGTTCTTCATTTCTTGCCCTACTTTCTGGTGTTCTTCCTTCTCATAGCCTCTCCCTGTGTCGCGCTTTTCGTTCCTCTTGGAGACTACAAAGCTGCGGTAGTTGCGGGTATCGTCGTCTTTGCCCTCTACAGCACCGCGTATATCTGCAATGCTTTGCTAAGAGCTCGGCAGCTTGCTTGGCAATACGCATTTCTTTCCATTCTCAATCAATCGGGAAGGTATCTCCTGGGCGCTGCCTTGATTGCATGGCTTGGCTTTGGACCGGAGGGCATAATCATTGGCTGGGGGGTTACCATTGCCATTGCAATACCACTGGCTCTCATCTGGGCTTCCGCGCCTAAGCACTTCAGTTGGAAAGGATATGACCCTTCTCTTTTCCACCAGTTTTTCAGCTATGGGTTCGTTCTCGTTTTCACCAACTTTCTTGGGCAAGTCCTTACCTCTGGCGATAGGTATGTTTTGCAGTTTATAAAAGGCCCAAGTTCCGTTGGAATATACACTGTGGTTTATTCCTTGAGCGCCGCGGTGGCAAGCCTTTCGGTCAGTTTTATTTCGATGGGCGCTGCCCCTGTTGTCATTAAGACTTACGAGTTCGAGGGGGAAGGTGCCGCCGTCGTCTTGATAAACCGAGTAACTCGGTATATTTTGCTTTTGCTACTTCCTTCGATGTTCGGAATCTGGGCTCTTCGCGATAGGATATTTACGGTAATAACCTCCCCCAGGTACCTGGCTGGCAGCGTGGCGCTTTTGCCACTTGCCATCGGCTTCATCTTCGAGTTCATAGGCTGGCCTGCTATGACCAATATCGTCCTGAAGAAAAAAACCAAGCTCTTCGCCATCCCGGCTGCTACCTCTGCTTTGGTGAACATAGGACTCAATTTTGCCCTCATACCACACTTTGGCATCACGGGAGCGGCTGTTGCTACCATGATTTCTTATATGCTCCACTTTGTAATTCTTACCGCTATTTCTTTGCGATACATGAGGTGGTCTTTTCCCTGGCTAGACGCGATAAAGATTGCCTTTGCCACTAGTGTAATGGCTCTTTCACTGGGAGCGCTTGAAAGCCTCGAGATAGGTGGGGTTTTTGGGCTTTTAATCCTGATTCTTCTCGGAGCCGCAATCTACTTTGCAGTTTTTCTCCTGGTTCGTGGCTTCACAAGGAATGAAATCGATACTGCCCTAAAAATCGCTTCAAAGGTGCCGCTCCTAGGAGGGTTATTCCGATTTCTCCGCAGAAGAATCAGCGAGAGAAAGAATGATTAAGCTAACGTTTCTTTTCTAAACTGGAAAAAATCATCGAGGGCAATGACCAGACGATCCACTATACGGCGCCAAGAATAAGTGTCTAAGAAGCCATCCTGAATTGCTATTGGTTTTTTTGGTTCGCGGATGGTGTCTATAACTGCCTGTGAAAAACTATCCCACCCATCCACTATCACCAGCCCTTCGCCCAAAATTTTGGCATCCAAGCCATTCGCTCCCATTGACGTGCTCACAACTTTTTTACCACATGCTATGGACTCCAGGATTTTTATTCTGGTTCCACCTCCGCTGACGATAGGACAAATAACTACGTCGCTTGCGTTTATGTAGTCCTCTATCTTTTCCACCAATCCCACAAATTCAAGTCTATCTTCCCTAGTTCGGCAGGGAGGGTGACGACCAGCCACCACAAACCTTGCCCTTGGCTCTGCCTGGATAACCTTGGGTATAATATGTTCGCGGATGATTTGTATCGCTTCTCGAGATGGCGGGTAATCAAGGACGCCAAAAAAAAGGATTATCGGCTCGTCCTCAGCACCCAGGTGTTTTCGTACTCTCTCCCGCGCCTCCTTACTCGGACGAAATATGGAGGTGTCCACCCCGTTATTTGCGACATAGAGCCGGTCGCTGGGAATACCAAGCTTTTTAAAGGTTTCCATATCTTTTTCGGAGACGCAGGTTATGAAGTGGGCAAGGTGTAGTGCGAACAGTTCGTAGATGAAGAAAAATTGCCATAGCTTGTTGCCTGTGCCGCGTAATCTGTCGTATTCCACATTGTGTTCGTCAAGAACGTAAGGAATACGCATCATTGTTTTTAAGATGATAGCTTGAAGGGCTCCCCAGAAACTCTGTGCGTATAGAAAACTGATGTTTTCTTTTCTGCATATCTTTAACGTTTTTGAAATCATGTTTATATTGAATAGCCTGCCATAGCGACTTTTTATTGCATACGGCACTCTGATTAAGTGGGGAATATCCTCGCTCTCTTCGTGCTTTTCCAGGGGATAAACAAAATATACTTGCTTATGGCGGCTTATTTCTTTAGCAAGGTGATAGATACGGCGTTCCACACCTGCATGAGGAGGAAAAACATCATAGGGGGATATCATGACAATCTTTTCCATGGCGGGATTCTATCGTTGCGGATGCCGATGGTCAAATTGATCTATTGGTTGGCTACAAAGGTAATATTGGACCACGGATTTCTTTACACTTTTGGATATCAACCACCAAGTGCAGGAAGAGGTGTAAAAAAGGCATCCTACGAGGGTTGGAATCTTCCATAATAAAAACAGGTAGTATTGTAGGTAGGGTCTTCCAACCTTTACACTTTTGGATATTAGGTTGAATAGTCGCCTACGGAAAGTGGGTCAACTCCAGAGGGAGGATTTTGGGTGTTTCCTGCTAAACAGTGGTTGAAGGGAAAGCTAAAAAGAAATCGCTTGATTTTCAATACTTACCTGCGAGCAAGGGGGCAATTTGCCTCTCTCCTTTATATGATATCTCCTGTCATTGCGAGCAAGTATCTTTATAGAAGTATCATGGGGAGAAAGCTCGACCTGAAAAATCCACAGGATTTTAATGAAAAGCTGCAATGGCTAAAGCTTTATTGGCGCGACCCACTGATTACGAAATGCACCGACAAATATGAAGTTAGGGATTATGTGAAATCTTGTGGTTGCGAGGAGATATTAAACGAGCTGTATGGGGTATATGATGAAGTTTCCAAGATTGATTGGGATAATTTGCCCTCGAAATTTGCCTTAAAATGCACCCATGGTTGCAAGTCCAATATCATTTGTGACGACAAGCAAAAGTTGGACAAAGAGCAGGTATTTAATCAATTGAGTAAGTGGATGAAAATTAGGTACGATAGAATTGCAGCGGAAATTCATGTCAAGAACATAAAGCCAAGGGTAATTTGTGAAAGATATATAGAAACCAGTGATGGTTTCTTGCCTAACGATTACAAGATATATTGCTTCAACGGGAAGCCGAAACTAGTGCTGGTGTGCACGGAAAGGGCAACAGGTTATAAACGAGCCTTTTTGGATCTAAACTGGGAAAAGCTCGACATAGCGAAAGATGGTGAGGCGACAGCCCAGATTCCAAAAAAACCCGAGTGCTTTGAAAAAATGCTTAAATATAGCGAAAGGCTCGCGCAGCCTTTTCCTTTCGTGCGAATTGATTTTTATGATTTCAACGGAAAGCCTATTTTAGGGGAAATGACATTTACTCCAGTTGGATGTATAGCGAGATGTTATACCGAAGAAGGATTAAAGTGGCTTGGAGACATGCTCGAGTTGCCCGAGAGGCGTTTTGACCAATCGGTAAGCTAAAAGTCGCCAGCCTGCCCGAGAGTTTTCGTTTTATGATTCCTCTTATTTCCCGAGCTCTTCGTAGAGTTGAAGCAGATTTCTCCCCTGGCTCTCCCAGTTGTATTTTTTTCTTACCGCCTCCGCTCCTCTCTTTCCCATTTCTTCTCTTTTTTTCTCGTCCGCGAGTTCAAGCGCGCACTGGGCGAGCTCACTGGCGTTTCTCAGCTCGAAGACGAGACCACAGCGTTCTCCCTCGATTATTTTCGCGATGGATTTGGTTCGGCTGGCTATCACTGGCTTTGAAAAAGCCATGTATTGAAATAACTTGTGAGGGGACGCAAGGTGTCCTTGGTTAGTGGTGAGTCGGAGTGGCAAGAGGCCTATTTTTGAGGCGGAGATGTAAGAAGGGATTTTCTCGATTGGGACGTGGCCAGTGAATTCGACATTTTCCTCGATGGATAGCTCCCTTGCTTTTGACTTTAGTTTTTCGGTGTATGACCATTCATTCCCTACTAAGAGGAGAAGGCAATCCGGGATGTGCTGGGATATCTTTTTCACAGCCTCCAGTACCTCGAAGGGTACCTTGTGTGTAGCAATAACTCCAGCGTAAATCATGGTGAAACGGTCTCGGTATTTCCTCACTACTTCCTCTTCTATTGGAAGGTTCATCAGGAATTCTAGGTCGGCATAGTTGGCGACGCTGGTTATTTTTTCTGGTTTCAAGTGATATTTCCGCTCGTAATATTCTTTCATGGCTGGCGAGACCGCTATCAGGTGGTCTGCTCTTCGTATTGCCCTTTCTTCTGCTTTTTCGAGCTTTTCTGGGTTGTTGAAAAGGCGCGAGGAGAGGTTTCGCTTATATTCCTTCATGAGTTCCGGATAGATTTCGTGTAGGTCAACTACTATCGGTATTCCCGATTCTTTTGAGGCTTTGATGGCGATTTCCGAAAAAGGGAGGTCGTGAACATGCAAGACTTCAATATTTTCTTCCTGGATGAATTGTTTGATTTTTCCCGACCAGTAGGGGTGATATTCGTACGTGGTGAGCCTGTGAACCAGGGTGCCGACTTTTTTGAACCTGGTAAGAGGAAAGCGATGGACCTGAATTCCGTAAGCCTTCTCCTCTGCGGATTCTCCGGGCAGCCTCCTGGTTATGAGAAAAACTTCGTGACCTTCTTTGGTTAGGGTCCTGGCTTCATTTTCAACCCTTATGTCGGGGGGGAAACCATGGTCGAGGAGCACCATCCCTATTCTCACCTTACTTTACCCCCTGCTTTGTCATTCTTGTTCCTCTGGAAGTACGCTTTCCAGCAATTCCGCGAACTTAAGAGACAGATTACTCCAGCTATATTTTTCTATCTCCTCATCGTTTCCTTTCCACTCTACGACTCCTTTGTTTTGAAACTCGCGGATGTATCTCGCAAGGGAAGCTTTTAGCTCTTCATAGTTGGTGGCTACCATCCCTGCTCCTGTTTTTTCAAGGAGGTCAACTATTATCCCTCCCGAGGGACACCAGCCGAGAACCGGCCTTTTTGCTCCCAAGTATTCAAAGATTTTTCCCCCATATCCCTTTGCGAGGTAAGGTTCTTCCCATTCGAGAAGAAAAAGAAGGGTGGATTCCTGTTCCTTCTGAATAACTTCCCATTTGGGGAGGGTATTTCCTATCTCGAGGATTTGTAGATGCTTTAAGCTTTCCTTCAAGGCGTAAAGAGATGGGGTGGGGGGACCATAAAGGCGAACGACGATTTCCTCTGGTCTTACCGCTTTTTCCTCTATAAGTTCTTCGATTGCTAAAAGAAGAGGTTTTGGGTCTCTTCTCGAGCCGTAGAATTCTCCCGCGTAGGTGATGGTGAATTTTTTTGTGAGTTTTGGCTCCGGGGCGTAGTTTTCAGGATCGAAACCATTTGTTATGGTAATAATTTTTTTTACGTTTTTTCCGTGAAGTTTTTCTAAATCCTTTGCCAGGGGTTCAGATACCGTAACTATCGCAGATGCGCTAGAAAGGGTTCGCTTTTCAATGGTGGGCATAACTCTTCTCTGGAAAGGCGTGTAGTAAGAGAGGGGATTTCCCGACCAGGGGTCGCGGAAATCCGCAACCCATGGAATGGATGTGAGTCTCTGAAGAGCGCTTCCGATAAAGTGTGCCGTGAAGGGTGGGGAAGTACTCACTATCGCCTGGTAACCCTCGTGGCGCACCTCGCCCAGCGCGGCTTTGAGGCAGAAGGGAAACCAGGGAAGTTGCCTGTCTGGAAAGCTTACCCATCGCTTGAGCCAGCGGAGCACCCTGTTTGAAACGTTTGGATTCGCAGAGCCCTTCGGCGGCGCCCAGGAAAAAACGGTATCTCCTCCCTGCCCTGCACTTTTTAGGATACCGCCTTGCACTAAAGCATCCCTTGTGGCAGTCAAAATATCAGGGAAGGGAGTACGGATGACTTTCACTCCTGGAAAAATGCCCTCATGGTAGTCACCTTCGCCCCAGTGGCTTATGTCTTTTGAAACCGTGAGAACCGTGGGAAGCCAGCCTCTTGCGGGAAGATATTTTACCAGCGCCCGCGTGCGAGAGTTGCCCGAGGCGGCAAATGGGGGATAGCCATAAGCAATGAAGAGAACTTTATTTTTCCCTTCAGGAATTTCGCCATTCATAGGCTGTTCACCGCCTCGCACACAATGCCTATTTCTTCTTGCTTCATGCCGGGAAATATCGGAAGCGAAAGAACTTCATTTGCTGCCTCTTCGCTTTTTGGGAAATCGCCGGCTTTGTAGCTAAGGTTCTTGAAGCAGGGTTGGAGGTGAAGAGGGGTGGGATAATAGATTGAACATCCAATTCCCTCCCTTTCGAGTGCCCTCTTCAGCGCGTCCCTTTCGGACGTTCTTATCGTGTAGCAGTGATAGATGTGCTTGGTTCCCTCCAGAGGGCGGGGAAGCGTTGCTTTCTTTATCTTCTGGTTGTAGAGAGAGGCAATATGCCTTCTTTCCTCGTTCCATTCATCGAGCCTCTTTAGCTTCACGCGAAGGATTGCCGCTTGGATTTCATCGAGCCTACTATTCAGCCCGATCTGCTCATGAAAATATTTCCTTTTGGCGCCATGCGCTCTCAAGCTCTGGATATCTTGAGCCAGTGCCTGATCATTTGTGAGCACTATCCCTCCATCTCCGATTCCACCAAGTGGTTTTGTTGGAAAAAAGCTAAAAGCCGCCGCAATCCCGAAAGAGCCAGCCATCTTCCCATTTAGCGAGGCTCCATGTGCCTGTGCGCAGTCCTCCACCAGGTAAAGTCCATTTTCTTGTGCGAGTTCTCCAAGTGCGCTCAAATTTGCCGGCTGCCCGAACAGATGGACGGCTAGGATTGCCTTGGTTTTGGTTGTGATTTTTTTTGAGACGGAATCGGGGTCGAGGTTGAAGGTGGGGAGGTCTATGTCCGCGAATACTGGCTTTGCCCCGCATCTTGCGATTGAGTCCGCAGTGGCGATGAAGGTGAATGGAGTGGTGATTACTTCATCGCCCGCCCCAATTTTTAATGCCCTCAATATGAGATAGAGAGCATCTGTTCCAGAGGCAACCCCTACCGCATACCTGGTACCTATATACTTTGCCATCTCCTTCTCGAATAGCCCGACCTCTTTGCCGAGAATGTAGTTACCGCTCGAGATAACATCCATGATGGCTTTTTTGAGTTCATCCGCGACTTCTTTATTTTGTCTGGTGAGGTCACAGAAAGGGACTTTCATAAAAAAGACACCTACTTTCTTCATGAGTTTCTAGTTAAAGCTGGCATTCTACACCGAGAGACTTTTGGAGTCGGCTTGAGCGATTTTAGTAGGAGCTCCTCCCTCTTCCATAGATTTCTGAGCCGCGGAAAGAACCCTAAGGACCAAAAGCCCATGCCTTCCATCCGTGAGAGGCTTTTCTCCTGTCTTTACGCAATCGAGGAAGTGCTCGCACTCGATTTTGAGTGGCTCATCCATCTCGATGTGGGGGACGATTTTTTCTCCGAAATGAAGCTTTATCTCTTCCTCATATCCAATTGCCACATCCTTTACCGCCGGATAGGCTTTCTTGTCGAAAATGCTCAGTTTTTCCTCGCTCATGTCATCGAGAACGAGCATCTGCTTGTCGGCTACCACGGTGAAGGAGCGGGTTTTAGAGGGATCTAGCCAGGATACGTGCGTGTTCGCAATCCTCCCACCTGGGAAGGACATGGTAACAAATGCCACGTCTTCGATGCCTTCGTGTAGGAAAGACGCGCCCTTTGCGATGACTGTCTCCGGCTCCTCGCCGAAGAGATGGATTATGACCGAGATGTCGTGGGGGCAGAGGCTCCACAGGCAGTTTTCCCCTGTGCGAACCTTTCCCAGATTCAATCTTCTGGAGTAAGCGTAGAGGATTTCTCCAGCTTTTCCAGAGGAAAGGTAATCTTTCATGTAGCACACCGCGGGGTGGTACATCATGAGGTGCCCCACCATGAGGGTGAGATGGTTGGTTTCCGCGAGACGGACGAGCTCCTCCCCATCGCTTACCCTGGTGCATATGGGCTTTTCGACGAAAACGTGCTTTCCAGATTTAAGGGCGGCGCTTGCAAGGCTATAGTGGGTAACCGCGGATGAGGCTATCACCACAGCGTCAACCTCGTTGTCTTCGAAGAGGACATCGGGCTCGTCTACGAGCGATACCCCTGGGCATTTTTCCCTTGCTTCATCGAGCCTTGTTGGGTTCGAGTCGCAGATGTATTTGACTTTCGCGTTTTTCAAGGAAAGGAAGTTTCTAGCGAGGTTTGGTCCCCAGTAGCCGTAGCCCAATATTCCGATTATGGTTGGTTTTTCTTGCAAATTCTCTCCTCAGCTGTGTTTCTTAAGAGCTCCGAGGGCGTTTCTGGTATCTACCACGGGCTTATTT
>JAQURN010000011.1 GCA_028715585.1 Actinomycetota bacterium
CGAACGGTTGCGGCATACTCCTGCCACTCTCCTCCCACTTTTAAGCCCCTCCAGACATCCCCCTCGCGGTCGGTGAAAGCAGGGTTTCCCCGTTTCGCCCCACGCGCTTGAGCCAGGAGAGAAAACTCTTATTAGCTGCCTTCCACCTGTTAAGCGCATGGCGAGCATAAATGCGGATGCCTATCTCCTTCCAGCGAAACATGATTCCAAGCCTCCAGAGGGGCGTGAGCGAGTAAAACTTCCTCATAGCCCTGATGCAAGCTTCCTTTTGAAGAATACTGGGGAGAAGAAGAGCGGGCTTATAGACAACATGGTGTCCATCATATCTGCCCCACTCGCACGTCAATATCCGCCCCTCCTCGCGCATCTCTTCGTAAACCTCGGTTCCCGGCAATGGGGTGAGAATCATGAACTGGACAGTGTCAATCCTGATTTTTCTAGCAAGGCGCACAGTCTCGCGGATGGTCTTCTTGGTGTCGTAATCAGAGCCAAGAACGAACATTCCGTGAATCTTTATTCCATATCCGCGTATCACCTTGACGGCGCGAATGATATCCTCGACCCCTTGGGATTTCCTGTATTCCTCAAGAGCCCGTGGATTGAAGGATTCGAAACCGATATAGAGGTACTGGCAATTTGATTCCTTCATGAGCTGCATGAGCTCCGGGTCATCCGCCACTTCCGCCCTTACCTGCGCCGACCACCTTGGGGTTATCCCCCTGGCAATCATCCCCTTGAGAAGTTCTTTTGCCCTTTTCTTGGAAGCGGTGAAATTATCGTCGTAGAAGAAAAAAAGCGACTTCGGAAACTTTTGATAGAGCGTTTCTAGTTCATCCAGCACGTCTTCGTTATCCCTAAAGCGAAACTTGTGACCAAACATCTGGGTAACGGAACAGAACTTACAATCGTAAGGGCAACCCCTGGAAGTCAACACCGGCACAATCTTCATGCGCTTCATTCCCTCCAGGAGAGTAAGGTCAGGCCAGGGAAGGCTTGTGAGGTCTGAAACGCCCATGCGGTCGGCGTTATGCCGCGGGTGCCCTTCCAGTATGTAGGAAATGCCGTCTATCCTGGCAAGCTCATCTGGAAGCTCATTCGGCTCTCCAGCAAGAGCCCTCAGAAGTTCAACGAACGTCTCCTCTCCTTCACCCCTGACCACGAAATCCGCCCCCTTCTCTAGTGCCTCCTCGGGAAGAAAGGTAACATGCGGCCCACCCATTATCACGGTAGCGCCGCTTTGGGCTTTCAATTTTTCCAATATGCGGTATCCCTCAGGTGCGGTCGATGTAGTAACGGAGATGCCAACTATGTCTGCTTGAAGCATGTATTCCCAGTCCAGCTCTCGAGCCTGCTGAAAGAATATTCTTACCTCCGCTCCAAGCTCGCGCTTCGCAAGGGCACCAAGAATCGGAAGCCCCAATCGGGGAAGTTTATACATGGAGAAGATGTTAAGACCCGCGGGTTTCGGCTCTACCAAAGCAATTTTCATACCTTTCTATCCTTTCAAATCGTAAAGCTCTAGGGTAGCTCGCAAGCAAAAGGCGAGAAACTCTTCCGCCCCAACCAAAATGGTCTGCGCGGCTATCCACCAGTGTTACAACCTTACGGCAACCCCGCCTCTTATTCAAGCTATCCAAGCCCTGGTGCGCTATGAAGGTAAGCGTTCTCCAGCAGCCAAGTATTTATATGCTCTCTGGGCGCGAAATAGAAGGCCTAGAAAATGGAAAGAAATAGCAAGCCAACAATCCTGATTTGCCTCCTCATCCTCCTGGCTTTGACTCTGTTCTATCCAGGGGTAAGCAAAGTCAGCGAGCAACAGGGTAGTTCAGCAAAACTTTCCCCTCAAAAAGAGCTTCCGCTCTTTGGCATCAAGCCTTACCTCACAAAAGAGCTAAAGGAACCTTCCTCTGACAGAATAGCCGGCCCAAAGCTTATAACTTTCGGTGGGCAAATCGTTGGTAAGCTCCCTAGGGTAAATCCCACATTGATAACAAGGGGAAATCCAAATCTCGAGAGGGTAGCAATCACGATAGACGACGGCTGGAGGCCTGACATGCGGATATTGAGCTTTCTCAAATCCTCCTCTGTCCCATTTACGGCATTCCTAATAGGGGGAAGAGAAGTGGCAGAGTCCCATCCGGAACTGGTTCGAGCCATCAAGGAATCCGGAGGCGAGGTCTGCAATCACACTTACTCCCACTTTGTGATGGTGGGAAAGCCGCGCGAGTTCGTGGTAAGAGAAATCTGGAAGGCTCAGGAAATTATAACCAGCCTTACTCACGAAATCTATCCGTATGTTCGCTTCAGCGGCGGCGTCTGCGACAAGGCAATAATTGACTGGGCAGCGGAGCAGGGTTTCTGGGTCGCCAACTGGACAGTGGACAGCCTCGACACCAGAAAAGGAATACGAACCGAGGAACAGGTAAACCACATAGCGGAAAACCTATGCCCGGGAGCCATCATACTTTTCCACTTCGGGGGCTACAATACATTCGATGTTCTCTCTCGCCTCATCCCTGTTTTGAGAAGCAAGGGATACAAGCCCACCAGCCTTTCAGAAGTGCTAGAAGGAACGCCTTACCGCTTGGAAGGCAAAGCCAAGCCAGGCAAGCACGCCGAAGAGAAAGGCAAAGAGGAAGAGGGCATCCTACCATACCGCAGGCTACTAGAGCGGCTCTCACGTTCTACTAAATCTTAATCGCCTCTCGAGCTTTCGACCTCGAAACACAAAAAATGACCAAGAAAAACATGCTTCCGCATAAGGCAAAAAGCGCCTTGTTGTCTTCCCGCTCAGAAAGAGACGACAGAAAGAACCAAAGCGAACCCAAAAATGTGCCAAGGGGAAACCAGCATCTGTATGAATCGATGAGTCTCTTTTTTCTAAAGTAGAGCAAAAAAACCTGAACCAAGGTATTTACAGCCAGCGAGGAAAAAAGCTGTCTCGTCTTTACCACCTGCCATACTAACTTTCGCTATACCCACTGTTGTTCCCAAATGCTACCATTCTTTCGTTTGGAAGAGGCAAGAAATTATCGAATGAAGCACTGAAACTATTAGAGCTGTGAAAAATGTAAAAAGTATAGTGCCGCAATCGATAGCCACCACCCTGGCGTTAGACTCGGGATATATCTTATAATGGGAAAGGAAAAACACGCTTCTAGATTCCAGGGGGTTACATTGGAGCAAGGGATGTACAAGGAAGAGGCGGAAAAGCTAGCGGAACAAATGCGTGCGGACAATCCCCTGCTGGACGTTCTAGATATTAGCCTAGATCCTCAATCCGGTGGATATGTGGTCGTTGCGTATGACAACTCAACGGACGAAAAAATCACCATTGAAAGCCCGGAGGTTTGGACAGAAATAATCGAACAGGGGCAAGAGAGAGAACCCCTTGACATCAGCGTGAGAATTCAGAAGAAAAAGGGGCAAAGAGTAGCTGTCATCAAGGGGAAGTGGGACCGTGTGGACGATTCCAAGTGGCCCGACGAAATCTGCGCAGCAGTTAAAGCGGCAAGCCCCCTGGGCACAAACCTTACTGACATCGACCCAAAAATTCAACCTGAGGACATCGTGGAGCCAGGACATGGGCTCGCAAGCGATTACTGGATAATCGGAGACTATTTGCTTCTGCTCTCAGAGGATAAAACCAGGGTGTGGCGGCGCGCCATAAGGCTCGCGAACTTCACTCTCGAGGACCAAGCTGATTCTCTTCACGAATGGCGCGAGTTGGGCTTCGATATAGACCCTAGACCCCGGGCGCCGATGTTCGAGCCAGGATCTCCCCATTGGGATGAACAAGGATTACTCGAAGAGATAAAGCAAAGGCTGTTCGATATCTCCAACGAAGGGTTTGATGGAATCCTAATCGACGGTCACACAAACACAACAGCATACGCGTGGCTTGTAGCAGGAGTACTAGGGTTGAGGTCCTTCCTCGGCTGGACGAGTAAGAGCGGCTCTGAAGAATCCGGCTCAACATCGCTCGGCTATATCGAGCTCCTTCACTACAAAGACGTCGAGAGCTCTATCTAGGCTGGGCGCTCTTTGAGCCTAAGCAAGCGGGCATTTATTGCCACTATTACAGTGCTTACGGACATAAGTATAGCCCCAACTGCCGGGCTGATAACCACATTCAAAGAATAAAGCGCCCCAGCAGCCAAAGGAATAGCAACAACATTGTAGCCGGTAGCCCAAACTAGGTTCTGAATCATCTTCCGGTACGTAACCCCGGCGAGATCTATGACAGAAACTATGTCCCTCGGATCATTCCTCACGAGCACTATGTCAGCTGATTCCACCGCAATTTCAGTTCCCGCCCCAATTGCAATTCCAACATCCGCCTCAACAAGGGAGGGAGCATCGTTAACACCATCCCCGACCATAGCTACATTGAACCCCCTGCTCTTGAGTTCCTTTACCTTCTCCGCTTTCTCGAGTGGGAGGAGACCCGCGTAATACTCAGAGATGCCTACTTCTCGGGAAACAGCCCGCGCAACATCCTCATTATCACCGGTAAGCATGATGCATCGGAGGCCTCTTTCTTTGAGCAGGCGAGTCGCTTCTTTCGACTCGGGCCTTACCACGTCAGAGAGTGCAACCACCCCAAAGGGTTTCTCGTCTTTCAAAACGCAAGCAAGGGTCTTCCCACCACCCATAACAGTTTTCACCTCCGGATTCCGAGCCACGTCAACCCCACGCTCAGCAAGCCAAGTTGGGCTCACTATCCAAATCTCCTCCCCATTTAGTCTTGCTCTTACTCCAGCCCCCGGAATCGATTGAAAATCCTCGACTTTTCCCCAGCCAGTACCCAACTCTCGAGCCTTCTCGACTATTGCTCTTGCTATAGGGTGCTCAGAGAGAGACTCCACAGAAGCAGCGTAATAGATAATATCTTGGTGGCTTGCCACCCCATCCACAGCGATGACATCCGCGACCCCAAACCGCCCTTCGGTCAGAGTGCCCGTCTTGTCGAAAACCACGGTATCAATCATCCTAGCTCTCTCGAATGCCGAACGGTCACGGATCAATAACCCTTTTCTCGCGCCAATGGCGGTAGAGACGGCAACCACCAGAGGTATCGCAAGCCCTAACGCGTGAGGACACGTGATGACCATAACCGCAACTGACCTCTGTATGGAGAAACCAAGACCTTTTTTCGCAAGTAGCCACGCCACAAGGGTTATGACGCCTACGGATATCGCTATTACCGTTAGGGCGAATGCCGCTCTATTGGCGAGGTCTTGGGTTCTTGATTTCGCCTCCTGTGCCCTGTTTACCATCTCCACCACCTCTGAGAGGTAAGTCTCCTTTCCAGTCTTCTCGATAACAATCGTTATCGCGCCTTCCTGGTTCACCGAGCCTCCTATCACCTTGCTCCCCTCCTTCTTGGACACAGGAAGAGACTCCCCAGTAAGCATTGATTCATCTACATTGGTCTCCCCCTCCTGAACCAAACCATCAGCCGGAATCCGCTCACCGGGGCGAACTAGCACCCTATCCCCGGGCTTTAGCTCTTCGAGAGCCACATCCCGCACCACTCCATCCCCAAAGACCTTGTGCGCAACAGAAGGAAGAAGCTCAACCAAGTCCTGAAGGGCCTTGGAAGCCCCCATTACCGAGCGCATTTCAATCCAATGGCCAAGAAGCATGACATCTATCAGGGTTGCAAGCTCAAGGAAGAGAACATCATCAAGGGAGCCAGTAACCCCGAAGACAACCACGGCGCTATAAACAAAAGCGACCGTGATTGCAAAGCCAATGAGTGTCATCATCCCAGGGTTTCTTTCCCTTAGCTCACCCACGAGACCGGTCAGGAAAGGCTTCCCGCCATAGACAAAAATAACGAGAGATATCGCGAAAACCAGATAGTGTCCTCCCCTGAAGCCAAGAGATTCCAAGCCGACCCAGCTGCGAAAATGCGGGGTAAGGAGAAGCACCGGCACGCTCAAAGCAAGGCATACGAAGAAACGCTTTTTGAAGTCCTCCACCATGCCGGCATGATGGGAAAAGTGGTCGTGGGTGCCGCCTCCAGCTTCATGCGGCTCCATGCCGCCATGGTGCTCGTGATGCTCATGGCACTCGTGTGATTCAGCCCTGTGAGACTCCACCGCCTGGCCATGCGCTTGATGGCAAGTTTCCCCATGCTCTTTCGAGTGCGTCCCTTTTCCACACTCGTGGTTACCATGATTCGAATCGCCGCCATGATGGTGTGGATGTTTTGATTCTTCACGCGTCACTGGTAACCTCCTTTTAGCAGGAAACTATTAAACCTCGCCAATTTATATTACCAATCCCTCTAGCGGGCAATAAATGAGAAATATCAATGCTATAAAATAAATGGCATCAACAGGTAAGGAAACCAAAGCGAAAATCGATTAGAATACTCCCCTATGATACTTCAACATATAGAAGAAACTAGCTGTAGATGGGAGTCCGATTGAAAAGTAAGGCGAGAAATCCTATGGAAAAACTCCCAAAGAAAGTCGACCTTGTAATCGTTGGCGCGGGGGTCACTGGTTGCGCAATTGCCAGGGAAGCTACCCGATACACAAAAAACGTGGTGGTGCTGGAAAAGGAATGCGATGTCGCAGATGGGACGAGCAAGGCAAACAACGCGGAGGTCCACAGCGGGATAGGGGAAAAATTCGGGACACTGAAACAGAAACTCAACGTGAGAGGAAATCAGCTCTACGATCAGTTCGTGGAAGGCTTGAACATAGACTTCAAGCGCCACGGTTTATTGATGGTTGTAACACCTCGCACCCTCCCGGAAGATATGACACACAATATGCCCGAGCCGGTTAAGAAGTTCATCTTCAGCAAAATAATTCCACTGCTAATAATTTCGAATGGGAAACTCAAGGGCATCCCAGGCCTAAAAATCGTCAAGCGTGAAGAGGTATTCCGGAGAGAGCCAAATGTTACGAAGGAAGCCATCGTCGGAATACACGATCCTTCATACGGCTTGGTGTGCCCATATAAGCTAACCATCGCATTGGCAGAGCATGCCGTCATCAATGGGGCAAAAGTCTTTCTGAACACACCGGTTACCGGCGTCCGTGTGGAAAACGGAATGGTAAAAGGGGTAGAAACCAACCGTGGGTTCATCGAAACCGAAATAGTCGTGAACGCCGCGGGAGTCTTCGCTGACGAGATAGCAGAAATGGCTGGGGTGGGAGGATTCGAGATACACCCCAGAAAGGGAGCTACTCTACTCTTCGACAGGGAAGCCACTCAAGAGTACGTCAGTGGAAGCGTCTCAGAAGTCAGGCTCTTTAGAAAAGTCAAAAGTAAGGGCGGAGGAGCCATGCCCACCCTGGAGGGAAACCTCCAGCTGGGTCCAACAGCAATAGAAGTAGAAGACAAGCTTGATACTTCTATCTCGGCAGGGGAAATCGCGGAAATTTTCGAACGCTTCTACTACCTCTTTCCCAACTTTCCCAGGAAAGAGGTTATTTCCGCCTTCAGCGGGGTGAGAGCGCCGACATACGAGGAGGACTTTGTGATAGGCGCCTCTGATGCGACCCACGGTTTCGTGAATGTGGCGGGCATTCAATCTCCTGGACTTGCCTCGGCTCCCGCGATATCGGAAATGGTCATTGGGATACTTCACGATCTTGGCATTCCGCTGAAAGAAAGGGACAACTTCAACCCTGTGAGACAAAGGCCCAAGCTGTTCGCTGAAGCAACCAGAGAAGAGCAAGAAAAGATGGTCAAGAGCAATCCCAGACATGGGCACGTGGTCTGTCGATGTGAGCAAGTCACCGAGGCAGACGTAGTGAACGCGATTCATGGCATAATTCCTGCCACCACCACGGATGGAGTAAAACGAAGAACTCGAGCCGGAATGGGGCGCTGCCAGGGAGGTTTCTGCGGAAACCGCGTCTCCAAGATACTCGCCGCTGAGCTTGGAATTAGCCCAACAGAAGTCACAAAAGACGGAGAAAGCTCACCCCTATTTGTGGGTTCGGCAAAAGAGCTGCTAAAAGGATAAGTCGAAAATTGAAAAAGGTTAGAAAGCCAGACGTAGCAATCGTAGGAGCAGGTCCCGCCGGGCTTGCGGCGGCACTTTCCGCCAAAGAAGCCGGGCTTAGGGATGTGATGCTCATCGAGCGAGACATCGAGCTTGGGGGAATACTCCCCCAGTGCATCCACGATGGGTTCGGCTCCATCATATTCAAAGAAACCTTGACAGGGCCTGATTATGCCCAGCGCTACATCAACAGGGTAGGGAAAACCAATATAGACGTAAAGCTAAATACCCTCGTGCTGGACTTGAAACCCAACAAGACGATGACCGCGGTCAATTCCACTGATGGAATTTTCGACGTGGAGCCTAAGTCGGTCATACTGGCAATGGGCTCCAGGGAAAGAACGCGGCACCAGATACTCATTCCAGGCTTTCGCCCTGCCGGGGTTATAACCGCTGGCGCCGCCCAGAGGTACATAAACATCGAGGGGCTCATGCCAGGGAAGGAATTCGTAATCCTTGGTTCTGGAGACATTGGGCTCATCATGGCGAGGAGGGTAACTCTAGAGGGGGGACATGTCACAGGGGTCTTCGAAGTTGCGGGCGAGCCAGGTGGATTGACCAGAAACGTTGTCCAATGCCTCCATGACTATGATATCCCTCTCCATCTCTCTCACACCGTCACCTTTATACATGGGAGGAAAAGAGTTCAGGGCGTAAACGTAGCGCGCGTAGATGAAAACATGAAACCCTTAAAAGAAACGGAAAAGTTCATAGAGTGCGATACGCTCATGCTCTCCGTAGGGCTCATCCCCGAAAATGAGCTTTCCAAGAAAGCCGGCATAGAACTCGACCCTGTAACAGGGGGACCCATCGTGGACGAGAGAATGGAGACGTCCGTGGATGGTATCTTCGCGTGCGGCAATGTCGTCAGTATATATGACCTGGTTGACTACGTATCTAGGAGCGCGGAGGCGGCTGGGGTTGGCGCCTTTGAGTACGTGAACGGAAAGAAGAGGAGCGGGCGAGCGATAAAGGTAGTCCCGGGAAACAACGTTAAGTTCACAGTTCCTCAAGTCGTGAGGAGTCTCGAACGACCAGTGAGTCTTTACTTCAGGGTCGAAGAGCCTCGCTTAAAAGTCGTAGCAAGCGTCAGCGTGAATGGGGAAGAGGTTGCGCGAAAAAAGGAAAGGAAAGTGCGTCCGCCTGAAATGGTGAAGATAGACTTGAAGCCGGAACGCCTCTCCGCCGCGGGAGAGGAAATGAAAGAAATACAGCTAGAGGTAGCGCCAAGTGAAAAATAAGCACCAGTATGTCTGCATAAATTGCCCCTTGAGCTGCTCACTCGAGTTACTCGAGGAAAAGGGAGAAGTAGCCGAGGTCCAAGGGGCAGAGTGCAAGATTGGAAAAAAATATGCCGAAGAGGAATTTAAAAACCCACGCCGCATGGTCACAACAACCGTGCTCATTGAGGGAGGGGAGCTGCCACTCCTCCCAGTGAGAAGCAAGTCCTCCATTCCCAAAGCGCTAGTCGGGGAGGCGGTAAAAGCGCTCGCGGATGTAGTGGTCAAGGCACCTGTCAAATCGGGTGACATCATCTACCCGAACATAGTTGATACGGGTGTCGATATCGTTGCCTCCAGAGATCTTCCTAAGGCATCATCCTAGAGTTAAGTTTTTACCTTTGTATTAGGTCAAAAGCCGCCCTGAAAATATCGTCGGCTCCTGGAAGGACTTCATCTTCGAGATGGCGAGCATATGGAATCGCCTGAAGTGGACCAATCCTCGCGAAGGAGCTCTGGATACCAGAGGAAGAAATGATAGCGGCAACCTCCCCGGAAAGTCCAAAGCCGAGGTAGTCTTCATCTACCACGAGAACTCTCCTCGTCTTCGCGGCGGCGGAAAGAATTGCCTCAGAGTCGAGCGGAGAGACGCTCCTCAAATCTATAACCTCCGCTTCGATTCCTCGCCCCCATAGCTTCTCCGCAGCCTCAAGGGCTCTATGGACACTCACCCCGAGGGTTATAATCGCGATGTCTTTCCCAGCGCGCCTCACCTTTGCGCTACCGATGGGGACGGCGCTCAAGGGAAGTGGGACCTCTCCTTCCGCCCCGTCACTCGGTACATCGAAAGAAACGTTTTTGCGCCCACCGCTTCCGAGATATAACAGCCAATAGTCGGAAAGCAACTTGTGCTCGAGGAAAACAACCGGACTGTTGTTCAAAATAGAAGCAAGCATCAAACCGCAAGCGTCAGCTGGGTTCGAAGGGACGACGACCGCCAAACCCGGAATGCCCGCGAGCAACCCCCAAAGGCATTGCTCATGCTGTCCCGCGTCCCCATATCCCCCTCCGCACGATGCGCGCACCACCATCGGCACCCTCCAACGCCCGCCCGAAAATGCCTCTACCTTCGCGGCCTGGTTGAGGAGGGCATCGAGACATACCCCTATGAAATCAACGAGCATCACCTCCACAATTGGCCTCAAACCAGCCATGGCAGCTCCCACCGCCGCACCCAGGAAAGCCGATTCGCTTATAGGAGTGTTCATCACCCTTTGGGGACCAAAACGGGCAAGGAGATTCATTCTCAGGAGATGCACATCCTCCCCAAACACGATGACTCTCTCGTCCTGTGCCATCGCATAAGCTATCGCCTCTTCTATCGCCTGAGAAAACGTCATCCTCATAAACCTTCACGCCCCTTGAGAGCCTTGGCAACTTCCGCCTCTATCTCACTTTCAGCTTCCGCCCTCAGCTCGAGCGCCTTATCACCCAGGAGCTTTCCGGTGACCTCGAGGGGGTCTAGCTTTCTGAGCCTCCGCTCCAGCGCCACCACGGAAATCGTCTTTCCTATCGACCCCAAACCCGCAACCTTCTCCTTCCAAGTGGCACCCTCGCTAGCAACCGACTTAATGAGGGGTTCCCCTATCTCCCTCATCTGCCCTACAGGATCTTCGAGCACTCTGAGTAACGGGTCACCAAGAAAATGTCCGTCGAGATGAGTGCATCTGGCAAGGATGAAAGCAGGGCCTCCCCCGGCTCGCGCCCGCGAGATGGCTCGCCGAGAGGCTTCCCAAACCTTGTCCGCTCTCAAGCCGTTTACCCTCCACGAAGGCATCCCGAACGCTCTTGCCCTCCGCTCGAGCCTCCCAGAGGTAACATCCTTCGACCTGGTGGTAATTGCCCAACCATTATCCTTGCAGACAAACACTAATGGAAGTTTCCACGACACCGCAAGGTTTAATGACTCAAGCATCATCCCCTGGTTCATGGCTCCTTCCCCAAAAAAGCATACCGCCACCTTTCCTGGCCTCAGCCGACTCGCAGCCAAAGCAAAGCCCACGCCCAGGGGACCTGAAGATCCAACTATGCCAGAAGAGGCAGAGAGCAGGTCGGGCACAAAAAGGTGCATGTGCCCACCTCTTCCCCTGCAGATACCATCTTGCCAACCGAGGAGTTCGCTAGCCAGCAACTTTATGTCCGCCCCTCTGGCAACCAGCGGAGGAGTCGAACGGTGGTCGAGCGCCATCGCGTCACCCTCAACCAGATGAGCTACAACTCCGGCAACAACTGCCTCCTCGCCAGTTCCAAGGTGGAGCTCACCGGATATCATGCCTCGTTGCCAGAGGTCGGAGGCCGCCAGCTCGAAGGAACGCATTCTTGCCATCTGGCTATACAGCTTCTCTAGTTTTATCTCGTCCATAATTCGCGCCCTCTCCAGCTGCCAGCATTCAGCTGATATAAAAGAGAAAGCTCAATAGTTAGGATAACGAAATCCAGAGGTAATTCAAACCAAAGTGCAGGGATGCGTGGTGTCAGGCAATGGGAACTATCACCAAAGTAATCATTTTTAATATCAATTACCCTCCAGGAGGCATAAACTATAATGTTTGAAAACCGGAAAGGAAGCTCCACAAGCAAGGAGGTAGCTTGAAAAGAGGAGTCTGTCTTTTTGTTTCCGTCATTTTCGTCCTTTCTCTCCCCTTTCTTCCCACTCTTCGCATACTCTCCGAGGCTAAAGCTGATGTCGTCCATTCCGGTTGGGTTCGGCTTGCCACGGGGGGCTTGGGCGACTCTCTGGACCAGATGGTTATTCCCTCCCTCGAATTCCGGGAGAGGCTCTTCTTCACCTCCCCTCCTACGGGAACAAACAGCACGGTGCCCCTATGGACCTACGACGGGTCATCCTTTACCAAAGCCACCGCTGACGGCTTTGGTAACAAGGAGAACACAGGGCTCTATCCAACCGCGGTGTTTGACGAAAATCTTTTCTGCGGAACCCTAAACGAGGAAGAGGGCTGTGAGCTATGGAAAAGCTCCGACGGCTTGAACTGGATGAAAATCTTTTCGGGCGGCCTGGGAGATAAATCAAACACCGAATGCATTCCACTCGGCGTTCAAGAAGGAATGCTTCTGGTGAGCTTTGCTAACGAGATAAGTGGAGTGAAGATTTATGGCTTTAATGGCTCCAGTTGGAAAAAGCTGAACGATGACGGCTTTGGAGACCCAGCAAATACCCAAACCTCATTAGGCGTGCTCTTCAAAGAAAAGGTTCACTTCATGGTCAACAATACCGGGGGGGTGAACCACGAGACGACCCCATATGTCTACGAAGGAGATAAGAAATGGAAAAAGCTCGCGGCTTCCGATTTTGGCGACCAAAATAACGAGGAGTCATTCCTCCTCTCCACCGACGGACAAAAACTCTACGTCTCCGTTGTCAATTACACCTCCGGTGGTGAAGTCTGGTCATACAATGGCTCGTCATGGTCGCAGGTCGGAACGGATGGCATGGGAGACATGAGAAATAGCTGGGTAACCGCTTTCCCGTTCCAGGGAAGAGTCTACCTCTCAACAGGGGGATTTGGACCCCCAAATCTCGGGAGGAAAATCTACCGCCAAAGACATGATGGAACCTGGTCCACCTGCGAGGACGAGAGCTTCGGGAACGAAAAAAACCTAATCGTTATATTAAACACTTACTACAAAGGAAACTTCATCGCCTCTACGATGAACACAGGCGGATTCGAAGTCTGGAGCAGAAAAGCCTTTCCGTCGGACATCTATTACTTCGCTGAGGGCACAACTAGAAACAACTCCATCGATGGAACTTATGAGGAGTGGATATCGATACTCAATCCAGAGGAAAGCAATACGAAAGTGCATCTAACCTACATGTTCGAAAAAGAGAAAGAGGCTTCAAAGGACTACATACTCCCAGCCAAGAGCCGACTCACCATAAACGTGGCGTCGGAAGTCGGGGAGCAAAAGGATGTCTCAGTGAAAGTCACAGGGGATGACCCAATCATAGCAGAGAGACCCATGTACTTTATTTACAAAGGAAAATGGGATGGGGGGCACGTGGTGATGGGCTCGGTAAAGCCCTCGAAAACCCATTATTTCGCGGAAGGTACTACGCGAAGCAACCTCCAGGACGGCGAGTTCGAGCAATGGCTTTGCATCCAAAACCCCAGCAAAAACAAAGCCCTCCTAACCGTCACCTACATGCTAGGGGACAGAAGCAATCTAAAGAAGGAATACGCTATAGCTGCCTCGAAGAGAATCACCCTTTCGGTAAACGAAGCAGTAGGGCCCGACAAGGATGTCTCCACGTTTGTCGAGAGCAGCGAACCAGTTGTCTGTGAAAGGCCGATGTATTTCAATTATCAGGGCAGCATTGCCGGAGGGCACGACGTTGTAGGTGCGGAAGAACCATCCCTTCAATACCTCTTCGCCGAGGGGTGCACGTATGCGTGGGCAAGCGAGTGGCTCTGCATTCAGAACCCCGGTTCTGCAGAAGCTTCAGTGGAGATTTCTTTCCACACGAAAGAGGGGGAAAGCATAAACAAGAAAGTAAACATCCATCCAAAAAGCAGGCACACGACGGACGTCAAGGCAGCGGTGGGGCTCGATAAGGATGTCTCCATCTCAATCACCAGCACCCAACCAATAGTAGCAGAGAGGCCGATGTACTTCGACTATCAAGGAAAATGGGCTGGAGGGCATGACGCCATAGGGAGGCAAGAGGCATCTAACCTCTTCTATTTCGCGGAAGGCACCACTCGCTGGAACGAAATCGATGGCTTCTTCGATGGGTGGGTATGTCTTCTCAATCCCTCGAAAAACGATGGCCCCGTGCGGCTCACTTTCGTGAAGTTCGATGGAACAACCCAAACCCACGACTTGACAATCGGGGCAAATTCCAGGTTCACGGTGAGCGCAAACCAAATACTTGGTCCAGATGTGGATGCGGGGTTGATTATAGAGAGCTCAGTCCCAATCGTGGCGGAACGCCCCATGTATTTCGATTATCATGGATTCGCGCAGGGGGGCGACATCACCACAGGGCTTGCCATCTAAGATGGTGCTCCGCGCTCCACTCACAACTAGAGTAATACCTAGAAGCAGCCGAGCTGGCAATTCGTTATCTTGATGCCGAGCGCGTCTATCGCCTTCCCCACAACAGAGGGAACCACTCCAAGCTCAGCCGCTATGCAATTTGCCCTGGCACAGGTTATCCGTCCATCTTGGGCATTTTCTTTCACGGCTTCAAAGACTTCCTCGGGTATCTCGCGAATTTCAGCCTGATTGATTTCCTTTCCTATCTCTATCACCTACCTTTCCTCGTATCCTTCTCATCTTCAACAAAAACAAGCCCTTGAAAGAACCAGACTTTTCCTCACAAGAGGAACACCACATCGTGGAGAGTTTCGCCAGATCATCAAGGTAATTGATATTGCAGATAAATTTCCCTTGAGGGTCGATGGCTTTCAAATCCTCCCAGGGAATGTAGTTTACCGAGGTATGGGCATATAAATCGGTAACCTTATGCCTCTTGGCCTCTAGCGTCTTTCTTATTTGAGCGACGCACCCCTTGTCATAAGCGGCATAAAGAGGTTCAAGACCCCAGGGAGTTACCGGCACTGCGACTTGGTAACCAGAAAGGCTTCGAAGTATGAAACGTATAACGCCCTCGTTCACGAAAGGCATGTCACAGGCAAGCACGAAGTTTTCCTTCGCAGAAGAATAAGTGAGACCAGTGAGGATTCCGCCCATCGGACCTGCGCCCTTCACGATGTCGCAAAATATCTTCACTCCCCTCTCCTCATACACCGACAGACGTTCCAGTTTTTCTTCACTTCCTATGATTATAATTTCGGGAAACAAACCACGGAGAGCTTCTATTTGCGTTTCCAGGATTGATTTTCCGCCCAGCCGCAAGAAGGCTTTGTCAACCTGCATCCTTTTACTCAAACCGCCAGCAAGGATTATCGCAGTCGCCATCATCAATCGACAATCCTCGAGGGATGGGAGTAGATGTTGAAATTCTCTCCTCTTACAAAGCCAGCAAGGGTTATTCCGATTTCATTCGCGGTAAGAATTGCCAAATCAGTTGGAGCAGAGATTGAGCATAGCAAGGGAATTCCCGCCTTGCCCGCCTTTAGAATCATGTCCAAAGCCAGCCTGCCAGACAAAACAACTCCCACTTCCTCGAAAGAAACACCCCTCAGAAGGAGAGCGCCAATAATTTTATCGAGGGCGTTATGCCTGCCAACATCTTCCATCACTGCCAACAGTCTCCCTTCCGAATCGAAAGCGCCCGCCCCATGGGTTCCACCGGTGCGCCTGAACAAGTCCTGTGCATCCTCGAGAATAAGAGGAGACTTGATGACCGTCGCTTTGGAAAAAGTAGCCCTGCTTTCCACCTTTAACCCGCTGCAATCGGGGATGGGGGTATCTCCGCCGCCCTTAAAGTTGGCGGCGCCGTTTTCCGTTTCCGTCCATACCCTCACCTCGCTATAGAAATCGCTGCCAGCGCCAATCTCTACATCGAGGGATTTAACCTGCTCAAGCCTCTTGAT
>JAQURN010000012.1 GCA_028715585.1 Actinomycetota bacterium
TTTTAACTATGTCCAGCTTGGAGAATTCAAGAGAGAGACTTTCAAGCCCCGCCGCGGTAACGACTTCCAGTGATGCGGAAGAGGAAAGACCGGATTCCAGAGGTAAGTCCCCAAAGAAGAAGGCGTCAAAAGAGGGAAGCTCACCGGCAATTTTCTTTGCGTAAAGACATACCCCCCGCACGTAGTCTGCCCAGTCGTCTTGCTTTTCAATCTTTTCTGGATAAATGGTTGCCTCTCGGTCAAGGGTTGCGGAGTAGAGCCTTATCGGCGGGATTTCAGATTGCCTGATGAGCATGTAAGTTCCCTGTTCTACGGCAATGGGGAGAACAAAGCCACCATTATAATCGGTATGTTCCCCTATCAGGTTCACTCTTCCAGGGGCGAAGTAGAGGTCAACCTTCCCTTTTCTGCCGAATCTCGATTCGAACTGCACGAGCATTTCTCGCACTTTAGGCTCTTGAAGCATCTTGTCCTTCCTCGTGATCCCTCTCGGCGATTTCTCGAACCTTTTCTCTGAGCTCCGCCGCTTTTTCTTCGGGGCACGTAGGGTTTATTGTTGCCCAAGCGCCACTTTCCGAAGACGCGTTGAATTTTAGCAGTCCTCTTTCCCTCATGGGTGGGTAGAATTCGATGTGGAAGTGGTAAGAGTCGTAGTTTTCGCCATCCGTGGGCATCTGGTGCATGCACATCATGTAGGGAAAGAGAACGTCGAACAGACTATCGTATGCGCCGGTGATGCATTTCAACGCCTCCGCGAGTCCACGCATTTCCTCTTTGCTCATATGGGAAAGGCTTTGCAGGTGTCTTTTGGAAAGGATATCAACCTGGTATGGATATTCCGCGAATGAGGGGATGAAAGCAGCGAAGTGCGCATTCTGATAAACCATCCTCGAGCCCTCGCTCGTTTCTTTTTCTAATAGGTCACAGAGAAGGCATCGGTCATTTTTTTTCTGATAATCAAGACAAGAGGCAAGTTCGGTTTTTATCTTGAGCGGAATGAAGGGATAGGCGTAAATCTGTCCGTGTGGATGTATCATCGTAACTCCTACTGCCTCGCCCCTGTTCTCAAATATGAAGACGTATTTTATACCCTCGATACTTCCGAGTTCCTCGAACCTCTCCCTCCAGTGAGCCACCAGCTTCTCGATGTGCTCGATTGGCAGCTCAGGAAGAGTGACATTGTGGTTGGGAGAGTAAAGGGTTACTTCGCATTTTCCGAAAGCCGGCTTAACTGGAACCAGCTCGTCGCCAGGAAAATCCGGCTCTGGGGGGGTTAAAGAGAGCGAAGGGAAGTCATTAGGGTAGGCATAGATTTCGTAGTCGTCTGGCACCTTACCCGAGCCAGGGCAAAAAGGGCAGACATCTCGAGCTAGGTGAGGGCGGTCTGCCCTGTGAGGGGCTACTATCATCCATGTTCTCAAAAGTGGATTCCATCTCAGTTCTGCCAATGCTTCTCCATTCCCTGCGAGAGCCCTATGAGAGTCTTCACCAGGACATCAAAAGGAGACTCTCTCGGTTCTAAACGCGATGCCCCAGTAGATTATAGATTATACGAGCAAAGAACTTGTTTCGTCTTCGGTTCTTCCAAGTTTCTTTGCGCAATGAAGATTTATGCCTGATAGCTGCTATTCGGGTAAAATAGATTGCGGATAGCGGTTCATATTGCAAGAAGTCCAGTGGATTGGGCATTTGCCGTATTTCAAAAAGTTAATGGAAGAAGGGGTTGATGGGAGTGAAATGCGCAAAGTGCGGAACGGAGAATTCCCAAGAGAGCAGTTACTGCAAGGAATGCGGAGCACTCCTGGGGGAAGAAGAAACTGGTGAGGTGGAAGCCCTCGGCGAGATTCAGCCAACCGGGTTTGCGCGTTTTCTTTCCGCGGTGTGGGGAAGAAAGGGCCCTATTCTCATGGCAATCTGTGTGGGGCTGATGATGGGATTGGTATTTGCCCCCTGGGCATTTGTAAACCTGAAGCTTGCGGGGCTTACCATTGCCTCAAGGCAGTACTCAGGGTGGGAAATTTACGTTCCACGCATACTTTTCTTTCTTTCCATCATCCCCCTCGCGATTTCTCTTTTGCTCATTGTTGGGATTGGCACCAGGAGAAGAGTTATCGAGACCCACATATGCACCTTCTTCGCGGGTGTCATATTTACCGTGTGGCTTGTTGTTTTTTTGATGAGTAACGTTTTAAGCTCTTTCATTGCGAGGCTCAAGGTGGTGCAATTCAACCCAATAGGTGGCCAGGTGGCGACCATTTTTCTCCTTGCGGGCTTCATAATAGGGATAATTATTACCAGCTATGATAGGGGAAGGCTTCTCCGCTCTATAGAGGAAGGATAGGGCGAAAAGAGGGCCGCAAGTTTTTTTGGATTTTTTGGGACCTATGCGAAACCGAAAGCGAGGTGTTTGAAGAATGGATTTTAGTATTCTCACCAAACTCATGGAAAAGCTTGGAGAGCTAAGAATGCCTCGCGAGGAAATCGAAGAAGGAGAGGGGGAGTCAGTGGGTCCCGAGGCGGTCGAGAGCGCCTCAATCGAGAAGTCTGCCCAAGCTCCGGAGCAAGTCGTGGAAGAAAAAGGAGCAAAAGATTTTACTTCAGTAGCCGAGGAAGTTTCGGAGGAAAAAGAAAACAAGCGCCTTCTCAGGTATTGTCCCCACTGTGGCAAGGAGGTAGAACCTGACGCTAAGTACTGCACGAGGTGCGCCACCCTGCTCGAAGAACCCCAGGAAAAGGGGTTTGGCAAGAAGAGAGTCGAGGTTCCAAAAGCGCCTGTTCGACCATGGGCTATGAAGGCGGGAAATAAGGTGAGGCGGATGTCCAGGAGGGCGAAGATAGGCATCCCCGTAACGTTCTTCCTTATAATCGCGGTGGTGGTTGCCCTGTTTGTGCTTGCCGCGATTCACAGTCCCTCTTCTACCCTCGAGCGGTACCTCTCGCTTATCAAGCAAGGCCGCTACGAGCTTGCTCATGACCTCATAGCGGAATCCGGCAGATTTACCGAGCTCGATTATTTCACGAAATGGCAGAGGTTCCAGGCGGATGAGCTCGGTCCCCTGAGAGAGTATCGCATTACGCCTGGAGGGGAGAAAAGCGAATTTCTCGGCAAGTATCTCGACTCTGGAGAGGAAGGGAAGAATAGATATACCGCGACGCTTATGTTTGCCGATGCCAGCTATGATGCCGAGTTTGAGGTTGAAGACGCCGGTGGTTTCTGGCCGATTAAAAGATACCGCTTGAGGCTTGGGAGCGGCAGTAGCAGAGTCATGACTTCCATCGGCGGAGCGGAGGTGTATATCGATGGGGTTTACGCCGGCGAGGTCGAGGAAAACTCCTTTTTCAAGAACGCTAAATCGCTGAAGGAGCTGCCGGCTAGCCCAGCGGAGGCGGTGGATTACGCGAAGAAGATAGCCCAAACCATTACTGGACTCGCGAACGAGATAGAGAACCTCGTCCAGAGCGTGGACGATATTGCGTTGGATGTGCAACGAATAGTGAACAAATTCGGCTCCACGGGGGTTTCCTGGGCTGAAGTTGTTGATGCGGCGGGGGAAACACTTTCCTCAGGCAAGGGTTTTTGGACGGATGTCTCCAGGTTTGCTATGGGCTTCTACTGGCTGTTTGGTGGAGGTGACGATGGCAGCTTGAGAAGTGAGCTTTCTCACAGTGTTCAAACCTATGATTTCAAAGACCTCCCCGATGGATACCATAAAATCACGGTGAAGGCGCCGGGTGCAAAGGAGGAAAACCTGGATTTCATCGCGCCAGACCACCTTTTCATCGAGCTCAAACCCTCGCAAAAGACAAAGGAAGGCTTGCTTACCGCTATGAATTCATATTACGCGATTGTGGCGTCCTCTCTCGCGAACCCAAATGGAGATGCTCTGCCGGCTATTTTGGGTGGAAGCTTGCTAGAAGAGGTTTCCCAGGATGTAGCGAGGCGAGCTTTGGAGGGAAAGCAGACGATAACGGATTTGCGGAAGCTCGATTACGAAAAAATAGAGCTTCTCTCGCCTGACGTAGCGACGGTTGAGACAGTAGAGGTATGGAACATAAACGAACTCCAAGCAGGAGCTCTTGTCTCCGCTCAGAATGACATAAAAAGGCAGAAAGTTTATACCTTGAGACTCGAGGAAGACACCTGGAAGGTCGTAGAGCGGAAAGAAATCTAGGTATACCTCTCGGCTGGAAGTGGCGGGGTGTAGCGCAGCCAGGTTAGCGCGCGTGCTTTGGGAGCACGAGGTCGCCGGTTCGAATCCGGCCACCCCGACCAACCCTCACGAAGCTCCCTACCAAAATACCCCCCAACATCGTGAAACTCCGTAACCCCTGCGAATCTTGCCGCTACCCAGTTTGCCTACTCGCCAGAAATCCGAGAGCTTTTTCGGACAGCGGCGGGGCTGAAAGAGAGAAAGAAGTCGCCCTTACCATAGCCGTCCTGTATACAGGTGACAGCAAAACTCCCCTGAAGATTTTTGTTGGTTGGTTTTAATTTGTGCGGCTATTTCCTCTGTTTAGGCGATGCCCCTATTTATAGCTGAACCTCGATTTTCGTGTCGCGTCCCTGTGCTATAGTAAACGCAGGCAGAGCGACTAAGCATTGCTGCGGCTAAAATTGCCAAAGCCCTTGGTGTTTCGGTTGCCGATTTATTTAAGGACTAAAATTTTATGGCGACAACACACAAATTGATAATTGGAAATTGTATGAGTATGGAAGAAATTCCGGACGGAAGCGTTCACTTAATGGTTACTTCCCCACCATACTTTAATGCACCCTTTGATTATAAGGGGTTGTTTAAGAGTTATGGACAATATCTTGGCGTATTGAGGAATTTTGCAAAAGAAACTTTTAGAGTTTTACAAGACGGAAGGATTGCCGTTCTCAACATTGACGACATGTTAATTAACGGCGAAAAATTTCCAATCGTTGCTGATGCAACAAAAATTTTTCAAGAGGCGGGTTTTAGATATAGAGATAAAATTATTTGGAAAAAACCAGACGGTTATTTGAGGATTAGTCGCCGTAGCGGGGTAATGCTTCAAAATCCTTACCCTATGTATTTTTACCCGGATAACCTATTAGAAAGTATTCTCATTTTCCAAAAGGGAAAATTCAATTATCGCTCAATTTCCGAAGAGGTTCGCGAGGCCTCCAAAGTTGAGATGAAAGAATTTTCCAGCGGGAAATGGTATATGACACTTTGGGAAATGAATAACGTAATGCCCGGTTCGCCCTTAGAAAAAGACATTGCGGCTTTTCCCGAAGAACTGCCTTATCGTGCAATAAAACTTTTTTCTTACAAAGATGAAATAATTTTAGACCCATTCGTCGGTAGTGGCACGACTATGAAAAAAGCGAGAGAACTAGGAAGAAACAGTATCGGCTATGAAATAAAAAAATCACTTGTGCCTATCATTAAGAAAAAACTAGGTTTTGATGGACAAGATACGCTTTTCGCATCTCTAAACGACAAATTTGAAATTGTTTATCGTAAAGAAGGAAGATATGGACCTATCCGCTAAAATCAAAGGAATAAAATATAAGCCGATGCTCTGCCGAGAGTTAGAAATTTTTGACCCCAAAGATTTAGAAAGGGCTTTATCTTCTTGCGCATCGTTTATTTTGAAAATAGACAAAGAAAAACAAGTCGCAATAAGTTGGTGGGTTTCAGCAAAACGCACTCGTTCTTATCCATACGCAAGAGTTTATGACACATTAGGTTTTTCTGGAAAGAAAATAACAATAATCCCAGTTGTTAAAGATGAAGGAAAAGAAGGCGATAGAGATTTTTTGCAGTGGGATACAATTTCGTTAATGAGTTTACTCGGCGTGTTTGTTATCGTTGCCTATTACAACGACGCTGAAAGAAGCGCAAGATACAGACACAAGATTACAAGCCAGCGTTTTGATATTGATTACATCAGGGAACAAATCAAAAATATTCTTTCCTATCAATCAGATGCCTTACATTGGAATTTGGCACACATCGATGAAGTTGGACAGATTGGGCAGAAGGCGTTAGAGGCTTACGCCGAAATTTCTAAAAAGCTAAAAGTAGAAATGCACTCACGCCAGAGTGCGGAAAAAAGAGTCGCTGAACTTTTGAAGGGCAAAGATGAATTTATGAAATTGTCGCGAATGTTGGCAGAGAAAGCTCAAAAGCGGGAAAGATTAACTGTTCAACCAAAAGAGCATTTAGAGGGGACAAAAGCGATTATCACGATACAAAATTATTTAGGCGGATTTTATTATTTCACATCTGACGAAGCCGAAATTAAAGGAAATGATGTTTTTCTCATTGAGGGCAAACACAGCAAAAATAACTCCTTGCCATCGCTGGAAGATATTAAAGACGGATTACTTAAAATGATTTTATTTACCAACCTTGAAGATGTAAAAATTGATAGCAAAAAATATAACCCTGTGGCGGTCTTAAAACTAACAGTTGAAAATCATTTCGATTCTAAAAATCTAAACGAAACACAAAAAGAGATTTTGGAATTATTAAACAAAGAGGCGAAAATCAACGGCTTCTTAATAGAGACTATCTAGTGCGAGTGACAAAAGTATCCATGACAAACGGCAACACCCCAAAACAAAATAAACCAAGCCTTCCTATTCCTTTCAAGCTTAATGAACATCAAGGAGTGATTTATGACCGCTTATCACGACTCGTTGGTCCTGGTGCGGCTGCTTTCTACAAAGATGCGTGCAGACTCATGGTTGTTCAACCCCCTTTTGAAACCACAGCACATATCGTAGGACACCTTTTAAGGGAGACTGAAAGTTCTTTGCGGGATGCATTAAGAGCCTTCACTGGCTCCACTGAGAAACCAAAAGGAGATGGAGCCCACGAACAAGACATTCAGGCCATACTAAGTGCGCTTGAGTACGCAGATTCTGACCCAGTTGCTAAAACATGGCTTTCATTTACCAAGGAGAACAGCTTGCATAGCAGAGCGCACAGAAGAAACCTTGATCCGCCAAGGGTAGTGGATAAGGAATTTTCGGAATTCTGGTTTCAGATGGAATCAATCCTAGGCGATGTTTTAGATAAATTTGAAAGTAAATATACAAGGGTTTTTGATGTGCTAGACTCTCTTGCTAAAAAAGAAGAGCCGACCTCTGATGACGCAAAGACCATCCACTGCAATATTCCAAATAACTTTGTCACACATCAGAGGTTTTTTAACCAGTTAGAAAATCAGAAATGGCTACCCCTACTTAAAAATGAAGGGCTGTTTTCTGATCCGCCCCAAGCTGAATACAATTCTGAAGAAGGAATAGCAAGACACTTGCCGTGGCCAGCAGCTATCTACTTAGAGAAGATGGCCTTAGTAGAACCTGATTTGATCACAGAGATTTTGCAAGAAGTAAGGGATATTGATAACCCAAACGTTAAAAGTAGCTTGTTAAAAATCGCTACCTCCTTGCCTAAAGAAAAGAGGATTTTAGTAAGAGAAAAGATTAGGAGCTGGCTGAAGACCGATCATAACTTTTTTCAAGTCGCTCTGGTTAAGCCGGGTACGGCTTTGATGAACAAATTTGTAGGGGAAAAAGAAGAAAATATCGCCTTTGAAATCGCAAAAACCTTTCTTGAGATACTGCCGGACCCCAAACCCATGTCAGAAGGCAAAGAATACATACTGCTTTGTAACCCCCAAACGAGATTGGAAAGCTGGTACTATAACGAATTCTTAAAAAAAGATTTCCAGAAGCTGGTGGAGCTTAATCCTAAGCGCTCTTTCAGCTTTCTTTGTGACTTACTATCTAAATATCTAAAACTGAGGTACGAAGGACAAAAAGAAGATAAGAATAATTTTGAAGTTTTATTTTTGAGGCCCGCAATAGAAGACCATGAACAAAATCGCGATCGTAATGACGTTGAAAATGCTTTAGTTACGGCTATACGCGATACCGGTTTAAAAATCATTAAAAATAATCCAATAGAATTACAAACGTTGATACCTGAGTTAGAGAATAGGAAATGGAGTATTTTCCGACGAATAGGGATTTATCTTCTAAGTGAGTTCCCTGAATCGGCTAAAGAGCTGGCTGGTAAATATCTTCTTGACCAATCTCTTTTTGATAACTATCACTTTAAACACGAACAAGCGCGTTTAATGAATAGAGGATTCCGTCTTTTGACAAAAGAGCAACGGCAAACAATTTTGAATTGGATTGATGAGGCCAAGAAGATTACTGAAGAGGAAAAAGAAATCTGGCAAATAGACCAGTTATCATACATGAAAGATGATTTACCAGATGACTGGAAAAAGCGTTACGAAGAGCTTGTCGGGAAATACGGCGAGCCCGAGCATCCCGATTTTCCTGTCTATATGACAACAAGGTGGGTTGGCCCAACTAGCGATGTTAAAGCTCAGGAGTTAGCGGACATGGACACCGAGGAATTAGTTGATTTGCTCAAGAGTTGGCGGCCAAAAAAAGAACCACGCGGTTTTGGTCCTACCAAAGAAGGGTTAGGACGGGAGCTAGGCGCAGCCGTTAAATTAAAACCTGACCACTTTAAGAATATCGTAGGAAAATTTAAGGATTTAGATCCAACCTATGTCCGAGCGTATATTCAAGCTTTCGATGAATTAGTTCAGAGCGGCTATGAGCTAGATTGGCCTAAAATGTGTAATTTGTGTTCTTGGATAGTGCAACAGGAAAAAGAAATTCCTGGCCGGAAAGGTAAGATAATGGATCAAGACCCAGACTGGGGTTGGACAAGAAAGGCTATAGCATCGCTTATCTCCAGAGGTGCACACAGCAATGCTATTCCCTGTAATTTAAGAAATGAGGTTTGGGAGATAATCGAACCCATAACATGCGATCCAGATCCAACACCAGAAGACGAAGCTAAGTGGGCAGAGAATAGCGATGATGCACATACGCATGCAATCAACAGTACCCGCAGTAAAGCTATTGAAGCCGTTATCGAATATGCCCTCTGGGTTTACAGGTGCAAGGAGAAAGAATTGGGCGATAAGGAGAAATCGAAAATCAGCTTTGCAGACATGCCTGAAGCGTGGTCTGTATTAGATGAGCATCTTAATACCAAGAACGATTCTTCTGTTGCTGTTCGGGCTGTATATGGAAGATTTTTCCCATGGCTTTTGCTTATGGACAGAGAATGGACTTTAAAGAACCTAGACAAGATTTTACCGCTTGGTCAATTTGATAATCCGCTGTATGCCGCTGCTTGGGATACTATGATGTTGTATGTCCCCGTGTATAACGAGCCCTTTGAGGTTCTAAGAGAACATTACTCAGAGGCAATAAAAAATATCGGTAAAGTTGATCGAGACAAAAGAAGATTCACCGACAGAGACGAACGCTTAGCCGAACATTTAATGCTGCAGTATGGTAGAGGCCAGATCGAGTTGTCCGATGACTTACTGGAGGATTTTTGGAAACACGCAACCGATAGAATCAGAGGCCACGCTCTGGATTTTGTCGGTCTTAGCTTGAGAAGTGAGCGAGGACTAAGTGGTGAAATTCTACAAAGGTTTAGGGCCCTTTGGGAGAGCAGGTTAGCGGTTATAAAGTCTGCGTCTAATAAAAGTGATTACGAGGAGGAGGCGTCGGCTTTCGGCCAGTGGTTTGCCTCGGGCCGGTTTGATAATCAATGGAGTTTTGAGCAATATCTACAGGCTCTTGAGATTGGGAGGAAGCAACAGTCGGATTATTTTGTACTAGAGCGACTGGTAGAATTAGTAGAGACAAATCCGACTAAAACTGTACAGGTTCTGAGTAAAATTGCTTTGGCCGATCAGCCTGGCTGGGTTGTTATGGGCCATAGAGGCGAGATGAATAATATTCTATCCTCCGCGTTGCAATCGCAAGAAGAAACTGCTCACACTGAGGCAAGAGATTTAGTAAACCGATTGGTGGCACGAGGATATACCGAATTCAGCACTCTTCTTTTATCTAACGATGTTTGGTAGAACTAAATTGAAATAACCAGCCCCATCCACCGCCCAATTTGAAGTCCCGCCGACCGCTGAAAAAATCTGTGTCGTCCAGCAGGCGGGCAAAAAGGAAGGGGGTCTGGGGAAGGAATTTCTGCCTGTCAAGGCATCCGCCAGTTGGCGGAATGCTCAAAAAGGTTCGCGCTTCGTTCAGTAAAACGGCTTTTGAAAATCAAAATGCCTGGCTTCAGCTTACCATTCTTCTCTTGAACAATATAATCCCGGCACTGAAGAGCGCGACTGTCCAGCCAATGAGTCGGTAAAAATCAGGTAGGATGGCGGAAAGGGAAGCGCCGTTAATAACAGCTCGAGAGGCATTTATAGCCTGGGCGAAGGGAAGCGCCTCGGCGAAGCTCTTGATAAAAGAAGGCATCCCCTCCCCCGAGAACCAAGCTCCGGAAATCATAGCCAAAGGCACGATAATAACCCAGCAGATAGGTGCTTGGGATTCACTTTTGAGCAGGGGCCCAACTATCATCGCTATCCCAATTGAGCAAAGTCCGACGAGAAAAAAACGAGGAAGACAAACCAAAAATTTCCCACGATGCTTAAACCCAGCGCCATCCCCACTCCCAAGTAAATCAGCGTGGAAGCAATTAGAACGGGGATGAAGGGTAAGGAATAACCCAAGATGAAATCCCGTGGTCTTGCCGGTGTGGTAAGCATTCGATTCAGAATTCCCTTTTCCCTATCAGCGGCAACTCTCTCTGCCCCGGTGGAGATTAAAATCATAAGCCCAAAGACGACTATCCCGGGGGCAAGAAAATTGACTACCTCGTTCTTTATTTTTACTTCCATCCCCCTTAGCTTGATATTTACCGGAAGAGGGACCCCCAAGAATTTGGAAGTAACAGCCTCTATGGTGGGCTTTACCATTTGACCTATCATCGGATCGGCTTCTTCATAGGCTATCTCCAAGTTGACAGGCATTTGAGCTTGCTTTGCCTTCTCTAATCCCGGGGGAACAATCAAATAAAACGATATTTTGCCATGCTCGAGGTCCTGCCGCGCCTCGACTTCGTCGGTATAGATTGGCTTGCTTATCTCGAGAGTCTCGGCGCTTTCAAGAGAATGTAGGAAGGCAGAGGAAGTTCGAGATTGGTCTTCATCCACTACGCTTATCCGAGTGGGGCTTGCGTGTTCGCCACCGAAGGCGAAGCAAAATACCACCATGAAAGCAATGGGCATTCCCAGAAGGAAGGCTAAAAGCACCGGATCCCTATAAATTTCCTTCAGGTTCCTTTTGCCAATTTCCCAAAATCTCATTTTTTACCTTTTTCCTATAGAGTGATCAGAAACGACCGTCCCTATATTGTTGTGTTTGTGCTCACATCAGTCTCTGAGCCTTTTCCCAGTAATCTGGATAAAGACATTCTCTAGCGTTGGCTGCTCTAAAGCGGCGGAGTAGATGGTGACCTCTCGGGAATGGAGAAAATCCACGATTTCCTTGAGGTCCAAATGCTCGTGGGAAATCTCAAGACCTCCACTCACCTCTTCCACCTTGGAATATCTACTTCGTAATTCCTCCACGACCTCGGTAGTTAAGTTCCTCGCCGAGATAAACATGCTGGGAGTCTTTAGGAGGTTTGATTTTAGCTCCACAGGTGTGCCGAGGGCTACAATCTTTCCCTCATCAATTATTCCAATTCGGTCGGAGAGGAAATCGGCTTCTTCCATGTAGTGGGTGGTAAGCAGAATGGTTTTCCTTACTTTAAGCTGAGCAATATATTCCCAGACTGCCCTTCTCGCCTGGGGGTCGAGTCCCAAAGTAGGCTCATCCAGGAACAAAATCTCGGGATTATGTACCAGCGCCATGGCAATGCTGAGTCTGCGCTTCATCCCTCCCGATAATTTTCTTACCTGGTCTTTGGCTCTTTCTATGAGCCCCATCGTCTCGAGTAATTCCTCCGACTTTTTCTTGAGCTCTTTAGACCCGAGGCCATACATCTTGCCTATAAGGCTCAGATTCTCCCAGCAGTTGAGACGCTCGGAGAGAACGGTCTCCTGTGGTGACATCCCGATAAGCTCTTTGACCCTAAAGGGCTCCTTCAGGACGTCGTAGCCCATCACGGAAGCGGTACCACTGGTTGGTTTTAGAAGACAACATAACATCCTTATGGTAGTGGTTTTCCCTGCTCCATTGGGACCGAGGAAAGAAAATAGCTCTCCCTTGTTTATCTCTAAGTCGATGCTATCTACTGCCACCAAGTCGTCGAATTCCTTGGTGAGTTTAACGGTTTCTACTGCGTTCATATTTCCAGTCAAGTCCGCAATTTCTCCCAAGACAGGACTTCGGCAAAGGCTACACCTTCTGACGTAGTCTATCATGCTTTCAGTAAGCGAAGTCGGAACGGTGTTTTCGTTTCCGCGGCATAGAGGTAAAATATCATTACAGCTCTTTCGTTATGGCGGGGAAATGTCTTCTCGAGGTGAAAACTTCTAAGAAGCGGAGGTTGACCTATGAAGATGTCGAACATGATATTTTACGAGGCTTCCAAGCTGTTCATCAGTCCAGTTCTTGACTGGTATTGCCACATAGACGTGGAAGGTGCGGACAATGTGCCTGAATACGGCCCCGCGTTGCTGGTTTCCAATCATCGCTCTCTGCTCGACCCTATTATCATTGGCTATTCCGTAGAGAGGTATATAAATTTTGCGGCTGCGTCCTATTCCTTCAAAATACCCGTGTCCAAGCAGTTATATTCCTGGCTTGGCGCGTTTCCTCTGTCAATTTACGGTGGGAAGGAGAGTGAAGAACATATCCAAATGGCAAAGGACTTGCTTGCGAACGGGGAAATCGTTGGGATTTTTCCAGAAGGGGTGCAATCCTTTTTTAACCCTCATCGCGTTTCCAAGATAGCCAATTTCAAGACTGGATTCGCGCAGCTCGCCCTGGAGGCAAAGGTGCCGATAATCCCTTGCGCGGTGGCTGCCGAGGAGGAGAAAGAGCTTCTCAGAGTCCCCGGGTTTTTGACTTCCATGTATGTAAAGATTCCAGCCGCGAAGGAAGGAGTTGGCTTTGTTGTTTACAAAGACGTCACTTGCCGGGTGGGACGACCGATTGACTTGAGTCCTTATTTCGATGAGGCGCCGACCAAGGCACTGATTGACCGTATCGCGGGAAGGATAAGACGCATTGTTATCAAATTATATGATGGCGAAGACCCGGACAGGTTTTTGACGGGTGAAAAGCCCTTTGACTTTGCAAAAGACAAAGTGTAAGACTTCGAGGCTTTCTCGCCTAGTTTTGCCTTTTGCATTGGAGTAGCTTGCGAGGGGCATCCAGAAGACATATTTGGCAGGAAGGATTTTTAGAAGGGGGAAGTTTATTGTTGATTGGGAAAGATGGAATTTCGACCACGGATACGGATGAAGGCTCCGCAAAAAAAGGAGAAAAAACGAGCTCTTTGGAGAGGCTTCCAGTTATATACGTCCCAGGCTTTGGAGCCCCGAGCCTTCACAGCAAGTACTTTAGAAGCCGCTTGGAGGTTGAAGGGTTCAAGGTCTTCGAGGCAGACCTTCCATATCTTCAGACGGGCGACGCTCGCGACTCGGCAGCGGAGCTTTCTCTCCAGGTGCAAAAAGCACGTAACTACTTTGACTCCGACAAGGTTAATCTCATAGGGCACAGCCTTGGGGGAATAATATCGAGATATTACCTCCAGAAATTGGGGGGATGGAGATATGTGGAGAAGGCGGTCTGTCTTGGAACGCCTCACAAAGGAACGTACTGGGGATTTTTTGTTCCCATGACCAAGGCAGGAAGGCAGCTTGTTCCCGGAAGCGAACTTCTCGAGGAAATGAACAGCGATCCTTCTCGGTGCAAAAACATAAAGTGTCTTTCGATTGTTAGCAACTTCGACGAAGTCGTGGTTCCCAAGGATTCAAGGGTGCTCGAATGTGCTTACAACAAAGCCGTAAACTGGCCGATAGGACACTGGGGGCTTGTTTTTTCCAATAGAGCGGTTGGGTGGATAGTTGATTTCTTCGATGGACTTTTCGATATAAGGGATGGCTTCGCGAAGGTTTATGAGGAGAGGGAAACATGCCCCCATTCTATAAGGGCCGTGGAAGGGAAAGCGAGCTGAGCCAACTGGTCCAAAAGGCCTGACGAGCGAAGCAACTCCTGTGTTTGCCAGAACCGCGAGTTTTTCATTTTGATGGAAAAGATAATCATTGACGCTGACCCTGCTATCGGGTACACGTTCCGCGACGTTGACGATGCTCTTGCCATTCTTTACCTGCTTGCTCACCCGGAGGAGTTCGAAGTGCTTGGCATCACTGCTGTTCACGGGAACGCCTCTGTCAGAAAAACCAGCAGTAGGGCGAAGGAAATTATCGGGATTGCAGGCAGAAGCGATGTTCCAGTATTCTACGGCGCTTCGAGTTCGAAAATGCTTGGGACTCCCACGCCCGCAAGCCGATTTTTGATTGATACGGTGACTTCAAACCCAGGGGAGGTAACCATACTTTCGATTGCTCCTCTTACCAACGTCGCTACGGCCGGAGTGAACGAAGAAAAATTCTACGAGTGCACTAAGGGAATCGTGTTCATGGGTGGAATCTTTGAGAAGCAACCAGGTATCCCCTTTCTCCCAACTCTCGAGTTCAATTTCTTCAAAGACTCACGCGCATGCGAGCTTGTCCTCGACTCCCCGTGCGAGAAAGTTCTTCTTACCGCTGATCTGTGTCGCCAGGCAGTTTTTACCCGGAGAGATTTTGTTTCGCTCAAAGCGATTGGAAACACTGCCGCAACCTATCTCTTACACGGAATCGAATCATGGTTAAGGCTCAATCAAGTTTCCCCCTTTGCCCCCCGCAAGGAAGGGTTTGTTCCCTGGGATCTTATAGCTGCTATCTACCTGAGAAAACCCAACTTATTCTCCGAGGTAGAGAGCGTCAATGTTGGGCTTAAGAGGGGGCGTTTTGCAAGGGGGGCGCTCGAGCGTGCTCCCGAGAGCAAAGGCGAGCCTACCCAGATTCCGCACCGAATAGACGGGGATGCGATAATCAGCGAGTTTCTCGAATCGATGAGAAACTTTTGACTCGAAGACCCAAGATGTGATGGAAGAGGCGCATCTGCCTCGCGGTTTTTCTTGAGGGCGAATGGAAAGGGTGTTTTAATTGTAAAGCAGGCGGGAGTAGCTCAGTTGGCAGAGCACGAGCCTTCCAAGCTCGGTGTCGCCGGTTCGAATCCGGTCTCCCGCTCCAGCAGATTGCAACTAACCATTGCCGAAGACAAACAGCAGTTCCTTTGGCTTCAGGATTCTAATGTTCTTATAGGCTTTTAAGCGAAGCAGGTGATGGTCGCCCGATGCAGTGAAATCCGCGTTGCCCACCATTGCGCATTCAAGAACCCGGTTGTCTGCATTGTCTGTAAACACTTCAATTTGCCTGCTCGGCTTGACCAGTTCGCTGCAGTGACCAATGGTCTTGACGGCACTGGTAATGTCCTGATTGCTCCATGAGAATTTCGTCTTGAGGATATTTGCGAATTCGAGAAGGATGGTAGACGAGATAACCAGTTGAATACGACCGGAGCAGGCCGCCTCGAACAGATTCTATGGGTTACCTCCGAATACAAACGCGGATATTAGGACGTTCGTATCGAAGGTTACCCGGTACAGCCTCAATCTTCTATACCACGGGCTTCATGTACGAGTCTCTCGATGTCGGCTTCAGACGTAATCGCGAG
>JAQURN010000013.1 GCA_028715585.1 Actinomycetota bacterium
TGGCGGTAAACCCTTCTGATGAGAGGTACAAGGGCGAGGAAGGAAAGATTGTAATACTCCCTCTTGTTGAAAAGCCGATTCCCGTGATTGCCGATGATTATGTCAATCCTGATTTTGGAACTGGCGCAGTAAAAGTGACCCCGGCGCATGACCCGAATGACTTCGATATTGGGCTTCGCCACAATCTAGAACAGGTAAACATACTCAATCCCGATGGAACTATAGGCGAGAACGGGGGTTCCTACCAAGGGATGGACAGATATGAGGCGAGGGAAGCGATAGTCAGAGATCTTCGCGAGAGGGGGTTCCTCGAGAAAGTTGAGGATTACGAGCATGCGGTTGGTCACTGCTATAGGTGTGGAACCGAGATAGAGCCTTACCTAACCACACAGTGGTTCGTCAAGATGGAGCCTTTGGCTAAGCCTGCTATCGAGGCAGTTCGCTCGGGAAAAACAACGTTTATCCCCCGAAGATGGGAAAAGATATATTTCGAGTGGATGGAGAACATAAAAGATTGGTGCATATCGAGGCAGCTGTGGTGGGGACACAGAATCCCGGTTTGGTACTGTGAAGAATGTGGAAAGGTGATAGTTTCTATCGATGAGCCCAGGAGATGTTCGTGCGGCAGCAGGAACCTGTGGCAGGACCCCGATGTCCTTGATACATGGTTTTCTTCCGGGCTCTGGCCGTTTTCCACCATGGGTTGGCCGGAGAAGACCGACCTCCTTGAGGTTTTCTATCCCACTTCCGTCCTGGTGACCGCTTTCGACATCATCTTTTTCTGGGTCGCCAGGATGATTATGATGGGGCTTCGATTCATGGGCGACGTTCCCTTCAGGGAAGTTCTGGTAACCGCGCTCGTTCGCGATTACGAGGGGAAGAAGATGAGCAAGTCGAGCGGTAACGTCATAGACCCGATTGACGTGATTGAGAAGTACGGGACAGACGCTCTTCGTTTCAGCCTCGCCTCGATAGCTCATCCCGGAAGGGATATAAACCTGAGCGAGGAGAAAATAGAGGGAAATAGAAACTTCGTGAACAAAATTTGGAATGCCTCTAGGCTGGTCCTCATGAATCTAGGCGACGGGGATGGCGAATTCTCACCGAGGCTTTACGATGACGACTCCCGACCCGCCGCCTTGGAGGAGTTGGGTGAGGGGATTGAACTTTGCGACCGCTGGATACTCAGCAGGATCTCTAGGACCATAAGCGAGGTCAATGAGGCAATGGAATCCTATGAGTTCAGTATCGCGGGGAAGGCTCTCCATCAATTCTTCTGGGGCGAGTTTTGCGACTGGTATCTGGAGCTTGCAAAGAGGAGATTCTACCAGGGAAACCAGCTCGAGAGAAAGGCGGCACAAGCGGTAGCCTCATGCGTTCTCGAGTGTTCGCTCAGGCTTCTCCATCCCTTTATGCCATTCATCACCGAGGAGATATGGCAGAAGATTCCGGGCACCGGTGAGTCCATAATGGTTTCCTCCTGGCCGCGGTCTGATGGTTTTCCTGTTGACCCGCAAGCCGAAGCGGAGATGTCCGTAATCCAGCCGCTGGTTACCGGTATTCGCTCTGCCCGCTCTGAGCACGGAATCCCACCGTCTGAAAAGCTAGACGCCGTGTTTGTTTCTAGCGACAAGGAGGCAGAGAAAATCCTTGTTGGAAACCAGTCTTATATCGAGAGCCTTTGTGGCCTTTCCAGGATTACCTATGACGCAACCGCCCTGGAAGGATATACCTTGAGGGCGGTTGGAATAGGTGTACAAGCCTACCTCTTTGTTCCCCAGGCGGATATCGGGGGGGAGGTGGAAAGGCTTGAAAGAAAGCTTAAAAAAATCACCGAGGAACTCGCCAAGTGCCAGAACAAGCTTTCTAACGAGCAATTTGTGAAAAATGCTCCTGCGGAAGTGGTGGAGAAAGAAAAGGAAAAAGAGATGGAACTCTTGCAGAGGAAAGAAAAACTGGAAGCCCAAATAGAAAGCTTGAAACCTGGCTTTTGAGATGAAATATTCGCAGGCTGTTGATTATCTGGATAGCAAAGTTGTCCTTGGGGTAAAGCCCTCTCTCGAGAGGATAAAGGCTTTATGTGACCTCATGGGGAACCCCCAGAAATCCTACGATTCCATCCACATAACTGGTACCAATGGAAAGACTTCCGTTGCTCGCATGGCCTCCTCGATACTCATGGAATGTGGTTTTGCGGTGGGACTGTACACTTCGCCACACCTAGAGACGGTTCGCGAAAGGATATGTGTAAATGGCAAGCTGATATCCGTCGATGACTTCGCGCGGACGCTCGATTTCCTACTTCCCCTTGTGGAGGAAGCAGAAACCGCAGCGGGGGAGGAGCTTACTTATTTCGAGGTTGTAACTGCGATAGCGTACTCCTATTTCCAGGAAAAAGGTGTCGATGTGGCGGTTTTCGAGGTAGGAATGGGAGGCAGGTGGGACGCTACGAACCTTGTAGAGGGCGAGGTTGCGGTTATCACTAACATCGAAATGGACCACATGAGTGAACTTGGTAGAACCAAGAAGGAAATAGCCTCCGAGAAGGTGGGGATAATAAAGGAAGGCTCAATCCTTATTACTGCCGAGGCGGAAAGGGAAATGCTGATGGCAATTGCGAGGCGCTGCCATGATGTGGGAGCGGAGATGAAGGTTTTTGGAAGGGATTTCAAACTTGTCTATTGCGTACCATATCTCGCGGAGGGGGAGGCGCCCTCTCAGTACATCAGCGTGCTGGGATTGGGAGAAAGGATAATCAAGGATATAAGGCTTCCGTTGATGGGGAAGCACCAGGCGGTCAATGCTGCCTGCGCTATCGTTGCCGCCCAGTGCTATACCGATCCCAGGCTAAAAACATCCGAGGATTGTTTCAAGAGGGCTCTCCAGAAAACGACGATTCCTGGACGACTAGAAATACTTTCCACATCACCTCTAGTAGTTTGTGATGGGGCTCACAACGCCGCCGCCGCCCAGAAGCTTGCCAGTACGCTGATTAGCGATTTTGAGTATGAAAACCTGGTGTTAGTCGTTTCGATTTCGAGTGACAAGGACGCAAGGGGAATACTGTTTGTCTTAGGCAGGATTGCTAGCACTCTTATATTGACCGAGAGTCGAAGTTCGAGAGCATTGCCTGCGGACAAGCTCGAGCGTTTTTGCAGAATGGAAGGGATAGACTGTATTGTTGAGCCTGATTTTTCCAAGGCGATGAAACTTGCGTATAATAGCGCGGGGACCGAAGGCATGATATGCGTTACGGGTTCTTTGTTTACCGTTGCGGAGTCAAAGATATTTTTCAAGCGCCAGAAAGCCTCTAAGGAGATGAGGCAGGACAGATAAGGAGCATGATTGAAATGGCACAAGAGCGAACGCTTTTTATCATAAAGCCGGACGCTGTCCGAAGAGGGCTCGTCGGGGAAATCCTTTCCAGGGTTGAGAGAAAAGGTTATTCGATTGAGGAAATGAAAATGATGAATGTCAATCGCGAGCTCGCGGGAAGACTCTATTTCGAGCATGAGGGAAAACCTTTCTACGAGAAATTGATTTCCTATATCACGAGTGGAGAAGTGGTGGCTGTCCTGATTTCCGGGGAGAGATGTATAAGCGGGCTTCGGAGAATAATGGGCGATACCGATCCTATCGAGGCAGCTCCCGGAAGCATCAGGGGAGACTTTGGCTTTGATGGCACCATGAACCTCGTCCATGGTTCTGACAGCACCGAAAGCGCGAGGAGAGAAATCCAGCTTTTCTTTGAGGCTTAGCTTATCCTGGAACCTACAGGCTGGCTGGATGTGACTTTGGCTGTTTTTTGTGCATAATTAAGTTTCACGGAAGCCTTGCAGGGAGGACGCAGCGTCTTTCAGGGGGTTTAACGAAGGGGCAAAAGTAGGTATTTTTCGAGAATGTTTGGAACTAGCGCTTTTGGAAAAGACATAGCGGTGGATTTGGGAACCGCAAACACCCTTGTTTACGTGAAGGGCGAGGGCATAGTTCTCAACGAGCCCTCGGTTGTGGCTGTCAATACCATCACCAACGCTATCATAGCAGTGGGTGAAGAGGCGAAGAGGATGGTGGGGCGGACGCCGGCTCATATCGTTGCTACCAGGCCTTTAAGGGATGGGGTCATCGCCGAGTTCGACGTGACGGAAAAGATGATGCGGTACTTCATCCAGAAAGTTCATCAGCGTCGCTCAATTGCTAGACCCCGGGTAATCGTCTCCGTCCCTAGTGGGATTACCGGGGTGGAACAAAGGGCAGTGGAGGAGGCAACAATCCAAGCTGGTGCCAGAGCGGCGTTCATAATCGAGGAGCCGATGGCTGCGGCGATAGGAGCGGGGCTTCCAGTGCATGAGCCGATTGGCAACATGATTGTTGACATCGGAGGAGGTACTACCGAAGTTGCCGTCATATCGCTTGGGGGTATCGTTACGAGTCAATCCGCGAGAGTTGGCGGAGACGAGATGGACAACGCGATTATAAATTACATAAAGCGCGACTACCAGTTGCTAATAGGCGAGAGAAGCGCAGAGATAGTGAAGTTCAAGCTTGGATCAGCATTCGACGTTGGAAACGATGATGAGGAGGAAGAGATAAGGGGAAGAGATTTGGCTTCCGGGCTTCCCAAGACGATAGTAGTTACTGGGGAAGAGATTAGACAGTCGTTGGAGGAGCCAATGAGTGTAGTTGTGCAGGTCGTGAAGGATGCCCTCGATAAGACCCCGCCTGAGCTTGCAAGCGATATTATGGAGCAGGGCATAATTCTGGCTGGCGGAGGCGCTCTTTTGAAGGGTGTGGAGGAGAGAATTAGAAACGACACGGGAATGCCTGTACACACTGCCAAAGACCCTCTTCTGTGTGTTGCGATGGGGTCGGGTAAATGTCTGGAAGAGTTTGACATCATGAAGAAAGTCCTCATCTCTTCCACTTCTTAGAAACTCCTGCTTTGGGAGCCTCGTATGCCAAAAGTTCCGCGGCGCAGTAGAAAAAGGTTCATTTTCCCCCTGATTGTGCTCCTGTGCGTGATTCTGGTGACGGTCTACGTGGGAGAGGGAGAAGATGGTCCACTTCACGCTTTCCAAAGTCTAGTTGTGGACATCGTCTCGCCTATAGGTGCGGGCTTTACCAAGATATTTGTTCCAATCAGGGATGGCTTTACGAATCTTACTCGCCTGCCTTCCCTGGCAAGGGAAAACATGGAGCTTCGTGAGGAAAACGCTAAGCTCAGAAGAGAACGGCTGGAGGCGAAAGATTTAGAACGTGAGCTGGAGGAGTTGAAAGAATTGGTCAAGTGGAGCGAAGGTCGCCCAGAATTCGAGAGCCTCGCGGCACATGTCATCGGGCTATCCCCCAGCAACTGGCAGAGACTCCTCATCCTGGATGCCGGGTCTAGTGGCGGGGTCAAAAAGTATATGGCAGTGGTAACCGAGGAGGGGATGGTGGGGAGGGTGATTTCCGTTGGGTCTATTTCATCTCTTGTCCAGCTCATCACCGACTCGAGTTCTAGCGTGGGGGCAAGGGACCAGCGCTCGGGGGAGCTTGGAATTGTCGAAGGAAGGAACGAGCGGGTGTTGAGGTTCACTCCTATGCAAGAGGAGGCGGACGTGGAAGTTGGAGATGTCGTTGAAACCAGTGGGCTTGGTGGAACGTGCCCTTCCGGCATTGCTATCGGTAAGGTAGCCAAAGTGAATAGGGGCGCTCATGGAATTTTGCGCTGGGCGGAGGTTGAGCCCTATGTTGATTTTTCGAAGCTCGACAATGTTCTGGTGATAATCGTGCCGGAGCCTGAGTCGGTAATTCTCAAGAAGACGGAGTAGTTTTGCGAATGGAAATCGTTGCGAGGTTGAAATGGTGAGCAGACGGCGGCGCGTATTTCTTTTTGCAATTATGTTTTTAGGTTTTCTCCTTCAAATTTGCCTGTTTCCGTATTTGAGACTATTCGGGGCACAGCCTGACGTCGTTCTCGTCATAGCGGTTGTTGCTGCTGTTCTCGAGGGTTCAATGGAAGGTGCCTATCTTGGTTTTTTCGGCGGGATGCTTGGGGATATGGTGAGCATGCAGCCGATAGGTGTCGGGGCGCTGATCAAGGCAGGTGTTGCCTTCGTGGTAGGGATGCTAAAAGAAAATTTCCTTACATACACTATTGCGCTTCCGATGACTGTTGTTTTCCTGGCAAGCATCGCCGAGCCAGCTTTAGCTCATGGTTTTCTCGTCCTTCTAGGGGAGGACCTCCTGCCGCGCTTTCAGTGGGGAACCGTCTTGCTTTGTGCCGTATATAACATGTTGCTCGTGTTTATCGTTTACCCGATTCTCAGGCGATTCAGGTTTGAGGAGCAAAAGGGTGCTTATATAGTATCCGAGCCCAAGACGTCCTCGAAATGATGCTCTTGGCGACCGGCGCTTGTTGAGTAAACTATCTTTAGGGGAAAAGTATATATGGGAGAAGTGAAGAATGAGCAAACCGTGGGATAACGTCCGCCTCAGGATTAAGCTGAGAGAAACCACGTATTCCAAGCCGGACGCGGAACACGAGAGAATCAAGAGGCGGATGAAGATTTTAGGCATCATTGCCATTGTCGCGTTTGGGATACTGGTGACAAGGCTGTGGTTCATGCAGATTGTCTCCGGTGAGGAATATCGCAAAAAGGCGGAGAGCAACAGGATAAGACAGGTATCTCTAGAAGCTGCGAGGGGACGGATTTTGGACAGAAAAGACAGAACACTGGCGAAAAACTCCAACACCCTCACCGTGTCTGTTGTTCCTGCCGAACTCGACGATGAGGGGGGAGTGGTTGAAAGGCTCTCAAAACTCCTGGGTATGGGCGAGCGTGAAATCGCGAAAAAAATAGAAGAATCCCAGGCACCCAACCAGAGGGCGGTCCTCATAAAAAGCGAGGTGTCCCCAGACATCGTAACTTACATCGCGGAACACCAGCGAGAATTCAGGGGTGTGATTGCGGGGACCAAGGCAGTTAGGAATTATCCTTATCACAGTCTTGCAGCCCATACCCTGGGATATCTTGGACAGGTCTCGGAGGAAGTGCTTTCCGAGAAAAAGGAGAAAGGATACACCGCCGGCGACGAAGTGGGAATTTCCGGCGTCGAGGCGACCTATGATGAGTTTCTGAGGGGAAAAGCAGGAGAGCTTCGGCTTGAAGTTGATGCCCAGGGAAACTTCGTAAGGGAAATATCTAGGCGGGAAGCGGTTCCCGGGAACGACCTCCGCCTCACGATTGACCTGGATGTGCAAGCGCAGGTCGAGGAGGCGCTCAGATGGGGCGTAGAATTGGCGAGGACGCACACAGACGCGGAGTCGGGGAAGAAATACGAAGCCCCCGGCGCCTCCGTGGTGGTTCTTGACCCGAAAAACGGTGAAATCATTGCGATGGCAAGCTATCCAACCTTCGACCTGAACGAATTCGCTGGTGGCATAAGCGAAGAAGCCTGGAAGACGCTCAACGACCCAAAAAACGATTTTCCTCTAAACAACAGGCCTATCATGAGTGAAATTCCACCCGGTTCTACCTTCAAAGTCGTGAGTGCTCTGGGGGCTTTGAATGAATCTATGTACAAGACAGACTCCGCGTTCGTGTGCAATCACGTTTTTGAAAAGGGAGCCTTCAAGGATTTCCCCAAGTATTGTTGGAGTGAGCATGGGAGGATAAACCTTTTCAATGGAATAGTGGAATCCTGCGACGTCGTTTTTTACGAGATTGGCTACTCTTTCTTTTTGAGGCAATCTCAAGATGTAGGGAAGACGCTTTGGCAATACGCCAGCGATTTTCAGCTTGGCAAGACCACCGGCGTGGACCTCGTTGGCGAAAAAGACGGCAGAGTGCCGAACCCCGAATGGAAGAAAGAGTTCAATAAAAATCGACCACAGTATCAGGCATGGTATCCAGGCGACACTGTAAATATGGCAATTGGTCAGGGAGACCTTCTAGCGACCCCACTTCAGATGGCTTGCCTTTATGCCGGGATAGCGAATGGGGGCAAGTTCGTCAAGCCGCGCCTGGCGAAGCAGGTTACCGAGGAGGGTAACAAGGCGGCAAAAGAAAGTTCCCCTGAGCTCAGGGCAGTTCTCGATATACCGGACATCTATCTCGACCAGGTATCAAGAGCTCTCTCCGGGGTAGTCCAGGGGAGGGGTACAGCTTCCGCCACATTTGACGGGTTCCCGCTCGGAGCGATACCTGTGGCGGGAAAGACTGGAACAAGCGAAATCGCGGGAAAGCAGCCCACTGCCTGGTTTGTATGCTATGCGCCTGTAGGCGACCCCAAGTACGTGGTGGCAGTCGCGATCGAGGAGGGGGGGCACGGTGGTCAGAGTGCCGCACCCGTTGCGAGGCGTATACTGGAGGTTCTTTTTAATGTCGAGGCTAGAGGCGAGATAAAGCCAAGCCTGGGCGATTAACCAATCTCATCATGCAAAACTCGAGCGTACAAATTGAATTTGCTTCAGGGGTTGTAAGAAGTAGTTTCCTGGGGAAGCTAATCAAACGCTTTCCAATGCGGATACTTGACAAGGCGCTGCTGGGCTGTGCGATAGCCCTGGGATTGTTCGGCGTCATTGTGATTTATAGTGCGACGTACCAGAGTTCATCTGCGAGTTTTTTCAAGCGGCAACTTCTTTTCTTTATCGCTGGGATTTTCTTCATGTTTCTAGGGGCAAGTTTTGATTACAGGAAGCTAGTGCCATATTCTCGCGTTATCTACTTTTTGAGCGTCTTTTTCCTCCTCCCCGTGTTCTTGTTTCCAGCGGCTGGTGGGGCGCACCGATGGATATCACTTGGTTTTTTTGACTTTCAACCCTCGGAGATAGCGAAGCTTGCGATTATAATCACGATTGCGTCTTTCGTGGCAGACAAGGGCATGGAAACGACGTCCAACAGAGACTTTCTGAAAGCGTTTGGGATTGCTATCATTCCGATGTTTTTTATCTCTATCCAGCCGGATATGGGGATGGCGTTTTCCATTTTTGTGATTTTTGTGGGAATGATGCTCATTGGCGGTGCTCGTGCGAGGCAGATAATCGCATTATGCCTTGCGGGGTTGGGTTTGTTCGCGGGTGCTGCGAAACTCGGATTTTTGAAACCCTATCAGATATCCCGAGTTTTGACTTTCGTCAATCCGGATATGGATCCTCTTCACACTGGCTATAACTTGTTACAGTCTAAGATAGCCATAGGGTCTGGGAAGTTCTTGGGCAAGGGGCTTTTTGGGGGAACTCAAACAAATCTCGACTTTATACCTTCTCACCATACTGACTTCATATTTTCAGTGGTGGGAGAAGAATTGGGATTTGTGGGGGCCGCAATCCTGCTTTTGCTTTTTGGGGTTTTAATTTGGAGGGGAATAAAGATTGCTTCTACCGCGAAGGACCTGTTCGGGACTATGCTCGCGGCGGGAATTACCATAATGTTCCTCTTCCAAATTGTGGTGAATGTGGGAATGACGATGGGTATAGTGCCGATAACGGGAATAACTCTCCCCTTCATGAGCTACGGCGGCAGCTCACTCGTTGTAAGTTATTTTGCGGTGGGGTTGCTTCTTAACGTGGGGATGAGGCGATTCCCCCAAGGAAACCTGGAGTTATAAGCTTGGGAGCTCTTCTTTTTGTTTCGCCTTTGATGGGCGCAAGGGGGGGATTTTTTGGAAACGGATAGAAACAGCGATGAAACTAGCGAGGAAGAGTTTCGTTCCGGTTTTGCGGGCATTATAGGAAGACCTAATGTGGGTAAATCCACTCTCCTCAACAGTCTTGTGGGCAGGAAGGTCGCAATAACCTCTGAAAAACCCCAGACGACGAGAAACGTGATAAGGGCAATTGTGACCACCGAGAACGCACAGGTAATTTTCCTGGATACACCTGGATTTCACAAGCCCAGGCAAGCGCTTGGCGAGAGGCTTGACGCCATGGACAGGAAGACTTTCAAAGAGGTAGACGTGATTGTCTTCATGCTCGATGGTTCAACTACGATTGGCAAAGGAGACGTTTTCTTGGCGAACGAGCTTAGCAAAGTGGAGACGCCCGTAGTCGGGGTTCTGGGTAAGATAGACCTTCTTGAGCCCGAGGAAGTTGAATCCAAGATTGAGATTGCCAAGCACCTCTACCCCTTCGAAAGGATTATTCCCGTGTCCGCGAAATACGGCAAGAACTTGGATGAACTACTCGAGGCTCTTATCTTTTATCTTCCCCCTGGACCACCTTATTTTCCTCCTGAGGTGGTAACAGACCAGCCAGAGCGGATACTAGTTGCGGAACTTATCAGGGAAAAGGTATTGGAGCTCACTAGAGACGAAGTCCCCCATAGCGTTGCTGTCAAGGCGGAAATCAAACCGCGCGAGGAAAGCGATATTGTTGACGTAGAAGCCGTGATATATGTGGAGCGGGACTCACAGAAGGGGATTATCATTGGCAAGTCAGGGAGGTTAATCAAGGAGATAGGAAGCAGGGCAAGAGCCGAAATAGAGCCGTTGATTGGCAATCATGTTTTTTTGGATTTGAGGGTAAAGGTCGAAAAGAACTGGTCAAAGAATCCCGATTTCATAAAGAGGCTTGGTTATGAGCCTTGAGGCCTCTTGAAGAGAACGGTTCGATTTGCCTCTTTTTTCTTTATCCCTCCGAAGGATGCACGAGAGAGTTTTGAGGAAGAATGGAAGAACAAAACCAGGTGATTTTTGAAGCGACCAAGGATATGGTGGAGCGGGGAGACATCTCACTTGCCATCGCCGCGATCGAGGGGCTTCATCCTAGAGACGCATCGGAGGTGCTTTCCAATCTTGATATCGAAAGTGAAGCCGAAATTCTCAAGAGGATGAAGACGGAAAAGGCAGCCCGCATAATTCTCGAGATGGAAGAGGAACACCAGGTTGACCTTGCTTCGAGGCTCAAGACCACACATCTTGTCGACCTGGTGAGAAAAATGCCAGTTGATGAAGCAGTGGATTTACTTGGCGACATCTCGGTTGAGCAAAGGGAAAAGTTGCTCCGCCTGTTCGGCAGCGAAGAGGTTCAGGAACTCAAGGAACTGCTTTCATATGGGGATAGGACCGCGGGTGGTCTCATGACCACGGATTATGTGTCGGTTCCTGCCGATATGAGGGCGGGCGAAGTAATTGATTACATACGGCAGGTCCCCCCCGAAACCGAGACCATATATTACATATATGTCGTCGGCAGGGATGGGAAATTGATTGGGGTTATTTCGCTCAGGGAGCTAATTGCCTCTCCTGTGGACAGAAAAGCCGGCGAGATGGCAGAAAGAGACATCATTTCTGTTGAGCCGCAAGAAGCGCAGGAGAAAGTCGCGGAGATTATTAGCAAGTATGAACTTCTTGCCGTTCCCGTGGTCAACGGGGAAGGGCGGATTCTTGGGATAGTCACCGAAGATGACGTGATGGATGTCGTCGAGGAGGAAGCTGATGAAAAGATAATGAGGCTTGCTGGCGCAGTAGGTTTGCCGGAGGGCTATGGACTCTGGCAGGACTTGGCTCGAAGAATACCCTGGTTACTGGTAGTGGTTGTGGTGGAGATTTTGCTTTGCGGCGGCATACTTAAACTTGGCTCTCCCGTCTGGGAGAATTTCAAGGTGTTGGTTTTTTTTACGCCCCTCCTTATAACCATGAGTGGGAACATCGCCTTGCAATCTTCTTCTGTCATGAATCACATGCTTTCAACTGAGATGCGCTCGAGCTCCTCGACTTTCAAGATCATCGGTTGGGAAGTTCTAGGGGCTTTGGCAGTGGGGCTTGCGGCGGGTGGCTTGGTCCAGCTTTTGAGTCTTTTCCTTGATTTGCCCTCCTCTGTTGGGATCATCGTCAGCCTTGCTTTATGCATAACAGTGATTCTGGCGGCAGTCGTAGGGTCGGCGCTTCCCCTGGTGTTCAGGCTTTTTAAGAGAGAGCCTGGCGTCATGCCGAGACCGTTTGTGGGAGTGGTTATGGATGTTGTGAGCCTAGCAATCTATCTTGGGATAGGGAGGATTTTCTCATGAGTGAGACCAAATTACCCGAGGCGGCAGAGCGAAGAGCGGAAGACGCCGTACCCCCGGACCTCAACTCGCTTGACGCCGAGGAGCTCAAGAAAAGAATAGATCAGACACTCCTCAAGCCTAATGCGACGATGGAGAGTTTTCAGAAGTTCCTGAAAGAATCGGCTGAAGCCGGTTTTGGCTGCGTTTTCGTGCCCCCTGCCTATGTTCGCGATGCTTCCCGGGCTCTTTCGGGAACGGGCTCGAAGGTAGGCACCCCTATTTCTTTCCCCTTTGGGTTCGAGTCTTCTAAGACCAAGGTTTACGAGGCTTTGAACGCGCTGGAGGATGGGGCAGAGGAGTTAGACATGGTGATGAACATTTCCTATGCCCTTTCCGCGAGATGGGACTTAGTGGAAGAGGAGTTGAGGGAGGTAGGGATGGAAGTTGGGAAATGGGGGGAGTCAAAGCGAAGAGACCATGTTGTTCTCAAGGTAATAATTGAGGCTCCCTATTTGAGCGATAACGCAAAAGTAGAGGCTTGCAGGAGAGCGGCCGCGGCTGGCATGGATTATGTGAAGACGGCCACAGGGGTAGGACCAGGAGGCGCGACCGTCCACGATGTCAAAATCATGAGAAAATCTGTTGGCACGAGGCTAGGGGTAAAAGCAGCTGGGGGGATAAGAAATTGGAGTGAGGCGAGATCCATGTTTGCCGCTGGAGCTTCGAGAATAGGAACCAGCGCCGGCCGAGAGATATTGGAGAGCTTTTTTGAGCGGGCAGGCTGATTTTGGATGGCTAAGAAAGGGCGCGTATTTCGCGACCAGGCAATCGTTCTTCGGTCTCATAAGCTTTCCGAGTCCGACAAGATAATTAGGATTCTGACTCGCGAGCACGGGAAGCGGTCTGTGGTTGCCAAGGGGCTTAGAAAGACCACCAGTAGGTTTGGGGCAAGACTGGAGCCACTGAGCTATGTTGATATTTTGCTCTACGAGGGAAGAAACATGGACACGGTTCAACAGGTGGAGACGAAGAGCTCTTTCAAGGAGTTGAGGGAAGATTTGAACCTCTTTGTTGCCATATCGGCAATGGCAGAGCTCGTGGATTCTCTCACCGAAGAACACGACCCCCACCCGGAGGTCTTTGATCTCCTTCTGGGGGCGCTTACCCTGATGGGACACTCTCCTGGTTCTGCTGAGTTCATCCTTTCTTTTTTTGAGTTCAAGCTATTTACTGCCGCGGGATATAGCCCCGGAGTCAAATTCTGTGTTTTTTGTGGCGGTCCGCTGACGGGTGGAGCCGCTTCGTTTTCGCTCGATCTTGGAGGGCTGGTTTGCGCTTCTTGCAGCGAGAAACGTTTTGCTGAAACTGGCAGACTTATTAAGATTGGAAGACTGTGCGCCCAGCTCCTGGAGTGGATGGAAGATCACCCCTTTGGCACGTTTCCCCAGGGTGAGATAGCGAAGAGCTCGGGGGCTAAGGAACTCGCTCTTTTGCTCGAGAAGGTTGCGGAAAACCTGATGGAGAGAGAATTCAAATCCAGGAAGGTAATGAGGGAAATTCCTTAGATGATAGGAGGTAACATGGAGGAGAAACTGAAAATCCCGCCGAACGTGGCGATAGTAATGGATGGCAACGGGAGGTGGGCTACCCGCAGAGGACTTCCCAGGACGGATGGGCACCTGGCAGGGGAAAAAGCCGTGGGAGAGATTGTCCCCGCGGCGGTGGATTTTGGGATTCAAGCTCTCACCCTTTATGCCTTCTCCACTGAGAATTGGAAGCGCCCGCTTGAGGAAGTGAGATTCATAATGAATTTCAACCGCGAACTCCTCAGAAAACGCACTGATGAATTCAACAAACTGAATGTAAAGATTCGTTTCCTGGGGCGGAAGGGGCGGATTCCGCCCTCGCTTAGAAGGCAAATGGAAGAATCTAGTGAAACCACCAAGGGTAACAGCGGTCTCAAACTGAATATTGCTTTCAACTATGGGGGGCGGGCAGAGCTGGTTGACGCTATGCGGGAGATAGGCAGGGAAGTCGCAAGGGGAAAGATAAATCCCGAAAGGATAAACGAGAAAACCATCAACCGACACCTGTATGCGCCGGATATAGTTGATTACGACCTTTTCATAAGAACCGCTGGAGAAATGAGAATAAGCAATTTTCTCCTCTGGGAGATTGCGTACACGGAGCTCTACATTACAGACGTACTTTGGCCGGATTTCGACAGGGATTGCCTCCTCCAGGCGATAAAGGAGTACGGAAGGAGAACCAGGAAGTTCGGTGACATTCTTCCCACTGAAAAGAGTTAGAAGCGCTCTTCGATGGCTAGCTTGTGGAGTTTCTGCTGAGTTGGTATTCCCACTTCGTTCCACCCCCTCATGTGGTAGTACTTGAGAAGCATCTTCGTCAAGGGCACGACTTTTCCGGAAGTTGGCCCCTCTCGAAGTGGTTCTCCTATGAACCTCAAAGGAAGTGCGTCCTCTTTGCTTGTAAAGCCTTCTCTCAGGTTGAAGAGTGTTTCCATGTTAAAGACTCGCTCTCCAACCCGCAGGAATGTCCCTCGAGTGTATCTTATCCCCGTGACGAAGGAGACTGCCTGGTGATAGTGGCTGATATCTATCATGTCAGTTGCCAGGGATGGCGTTTGTGTTGCAAAGAAGCCGGTGATGGAGCGAGGCAGCTTTTTTACCCAGGATGGTACTGTTACTAGGTTATATGCCCCCCGGAAGCAAGCCACCAGGCAATCCAGCGCGCTGAACATGTTCTGAGCGAATATGGTCAACTTCACTTTCCCAGCTTGCGTCTGCCCTGGGATTGATATGGGGATGCCAAAGATTTCAGGAGATACGAGCATGGAGCCTTCGTGTGTTCCTCCGACGGGAGAGGTGGCGTAGGCAAGTCCTTGTCCGAAGCATCCCCTTGGATCGTATCCGGGTATTTCCATACCCTTTACCACCATTGAAAGGTCGCTATACCCATACTTGTCGGTGAGACTTTTTGCGCCGTCGGCGAGCTCCGCCCCGGGCCCTTTTCTCTCGGCGATAAGAGGGAGAAGAGGTCCTATTTCGCGGGCGCTGCCGAAGTGGATAGGTAAGTGCATCCTTCCCTTCTCGCAAAGTTCCATGGCGGTTGCCAGCGTGCCACCCACACTTATGGGGTCCATTCCCAACAGATAACATAGGTAGTTGTTGCGGATGATTGCCTCGAGGTCGTCGATTAGGAGATTGCTTCCGAGCATGACGATTGATTGATAGCCTGGACCCTTTACCCTAAGGGTAGTATTTTTAGTGGCTAGCTTCATTTCGCTGGTGCAATCGAGCGTACATCCGGGGCAGCCGATTGCCTTGCGTTTTATCTGTGACCTTAAGGCGTCGCCGGTTATCTTCTGGTATCGGTCGAATGACCCCATCGAGAAGTTTCTGGTGGGCAGGATTCCCTTCTGGTTGGCTACGGCAACGTTACCCGCTGTCCCGAAGCGGAGAGGCTCCTCGCGACGCTTTAGCATTTCCTTCATTGAACTTGCTGGCCTTTGCAACCTTTCCTTGTCGAAGATGGGAGTTTCAAACGTGCCCCCAACCCTTATAGCTTTTACGCCTTTTGAGCCCAT
>JAQURN010000014.1 GCA_028715585.1 Actinomycetota bacterium
GCGCGAACTCCTCTCATCATAAGCGGGGCGGTTACCGAGTCGGTCAAGTGGTATCGCCGCATTGCCCAGATAGCGAGACAACTCAAGAGAGATCAAGATTACGAGGTGGATGAAAAGTCTAGGACGATTGCGGTTACGGAAGAGGGAATAAGAAGAGTCGAGCAGATACTCGGGATTGACAATCTTTACGACGATGTAAGCTCGAACCTAGCTCACCACCTGGAGGTGGCTCTCAAGGCAAAGGAATTGTTCTCAAATGAGGTGGACTACATAATCAAGGATGGCGAGGTGGTGATAGTAGATGAGTTCACCGGCAGATTGATGTTCGGCAGGCGATACTCGGAGGGGATACACCAAGCCATCGAGGCGAAGGAAGGCGTGAGGATAAAGGAGGAAAACCAGACACTTGCGACCATAACCTTCCAGAACTATTTTAGGATGTATGAGAAGCTTGCTGGTATGACCGGTACGGCGGCAACGGAGGCCGACGAGTTCAGGCAAACCTACGAGCTCGAGACGGTGGTGATTCCCACCAACGAGCCGATGATAAGAGATGATTTGGGGGATTTGATATACAAGTCTGAAAAGGCAAAGTTTGAGGCGGTAGTCGAGGATATATGCGAGTGTTATGAAAGAGGCCAGCCCGTCTTGGTAGGGACGGTTTCCATCGAGAAATCCGAGAGACTTTCAAAGATGCTCACCAAGAGGGGAATTCCTCACCAGGTTCTAAATGCCAAGTATCATGAAAAAGAAGCCGAAATAGTCGCCAGAGCCGGAGAGAAACACGCCGTCACTATTGCTACTAACATGGCTGGAAGAGGAACGGACATAAAACTCGAAGAGGGCGTTGCCGAGTTGGGCGGGCTCAAGGTAGTAGGAACGGAAAGACATGAGGCAAGAAGAATTGACAACCAGTTGCGAGGCCGCTCTGGGCGGCAGGGCGACCCAGGGCAGTCGCGTTTCTATCTCTCTTTAGAAGACGACCTCATGCGGCGATTTGCGCCCGATACGCTTGGGAACATAATGGAAAGATTTCATTTCCCTGACGATCTTCCCATAGAGCACCGCTTTGTTACGAAGGCGATAGAGTCGGCTCAGAAACGAGTCGAGGCTCAGAATTTCGAGATAAGGAAGAATCTCCTCAAGTACGATGATGTAATGAACAAGCAGAGAGAAGTTGTATATCAAGAGAGAAACAAGCTTCTCGAAGGTGGAAGCTTCGAGGACGTCGCGCTGGAATGGATAGAGGAGACGATTCGCCGAGCCGTAGAATCCTTTACCAACCCCGATATTTTTCCAGAGGAATGGGACTTGGATGGTTTGTTCACGTATATTTCTCAGATTTTTCCACCCAGCTTTGACAAAGAAGACTTGAACATCGAAGCACTCGACCAGGAATCCCTAGCCGAAGAGCTAATTGACGATGCCCTATCCTTTTACCGCCAGCGAGGTGAGGAGCTCGGAAGCGAGAAAATGAGAGAGCTTGAACGTCTAGTAATGCTTGAAATCATTGACAACCGTTGGAGGGAGCACCTTTATGAGCTCGACTACTTGAGGGAAGGAATAGGCTTAAGGGGGATAGCAGGGAAAGACCCATTGGTCGCGTATCAACTCGAGGCATACGAGATGTTCGAGCAGATGACGGAAAGCATCAGGGAAGATTTTACCCGCTATATTTTCCATGCCCAGCGGGTGGAAGCCGAAAAGAGCAAGACGCCGCTCAAGGTTATTGAATCATCCTCTAAAAAGAGCCCGAGTCCGAGTCCGAGTCATACCAGCAAGGTTGGCAGAAATGACCCTTGTCCATGCGGAAGTGGAAAAAAGTACAAGAAATGTTGCGGGGCGAATGCGTGAGCTCGCTAGGTAAGGAGAGAAAAAACCATGGTAACGGATTTTAGTAAGGAGATAGCTTCGAGGCTTGAGGCTCTTGAAAAAATAGGTGATTACCTTTGAAGTAGAAAATTCGCGCCGGGAGCTAGAAAAGCTCCGCCAAGAGGCAAGCGCCCCTGACCTCTGGAATGACCAAAAGAGAGCCAGTGAAACCATGGCTCTTCTCTCATATCTCGAAGAGTTGGTTTCCACTTACGATTCGTTTCTCCAAAGAGTATCTGAGCTCGAGGACATGAACGCTCTTAGCCTCGAGGAAAACGATCCCTCGTTCGAAGAAGAGATCGTCCATGCGCTCGATGAACTGGACAAAAGGATTGATTCTATAGAGTCCAGGGCGCTTCTGGGTGGGGAACTCGATGCCAAGAACGCTATCGTTTCGATTCATCCCGGTGCCGGTGGGCTGGAATCTCAGGATTGGGCGGGGATGCTTCTCCGGATGTATATCAGGTGGTGTGAAAGAGTTGGATTTGCCTTCGATTTGAACGATGTGCAGCCGGGGGAGGGAGAGGGCATCAAAAGCGCGACTTTTACCGTAAAAGGAAAAAACGCTTTTGGGCTTCTTTCTTGTGAGAAGGGGGTTCACAGGTTGGTGAGAATATCTCCCTTTGACTTCTCGAATAGGCGACATACCTCTTTTGCTTCGGTCGATGTTATCCCGGAGATAGATGAGGAATTGCAAATCGATATTGATCCGAAAGACTTGAGGATAGACACTTACCATTCTTCCGGCGCGGGTGGACAGCACGTAAACGTCACGGATTCAGCGGTTCGCATCACTCATATACCGACCGGCATTGTAGTTCAGTGCCAGAACGAAAGGTCGCAGGCGAATAATAAGGCGGTTGCCATGAAGATACTAAAATCGCGCTTGTTTGACCTCGAGGCGCGCAAGAGGGAGGAAGAGATCCAGACTGCCAGGGGACCGAGAAAAGATATAGCATGGGGAAATCAGATACGTTCCTATGTTTTCTATCCATACCAACTAGTCAAGGACCACCGCACTGGAGTCGAAGTGGGCGATGTCCAATCTGTCATGGATGGGGAGATTGACAAGTTCATCGAGGAAGGGCTTCGCTGGAAGAAGAAGCAAGCACAAGATTAAAATAGGGGTACCCGATTTTCACACCTCCTGCTTTCCCGAGTGATTTGCGCCAATTGCCACCCTTGAAAAATTTGCTTGAATTGCTTATAATTTGCTTGCAATGCTTTGGACATCGTGAGGTTCTTGATGCTTGCAAGTGTAAATGGAGCTGCTCTTCTGGGAATAGATTCTTATTCCGTGGAGGTCGAGGTTGATATTGCCAGTGGTTTGCCCGCGGTTGAAATCGTAGGTCTTCCCGACCCGGCGGTGCGAGAGTCGCGAGTTCGCGTCAAGTCGGCAATCAGAAGTTCGTGTTTTGAGTTTCCTAACGCCAGAATTCATGTAAACCTGGCCCCCGCTCACCTGAAAAAGGAAGGTCCCTCTTTTGACCTTCCCATCGCGCTGGCTATTCTCCAAGCAAGCGGGCAGCTCAATTGCACCCTTCCTTCTAATTTTATCTCAGTGGGAGAGCTGGCTCTCGATGGCTCAATCAGAAAGGTTGCTGGCGCTATTTCAATAGCGATGGGCGCGAAGGAAAGAGGGGCACCTTTTTTGATTGTGCCCGAAGAAGATTCGAGTGAAGCCGCCCTGGTGGAAGGTCTAGATGTTTATGGAATCTCGAGCTTGCGGGAAGCCGCTCTTTTTCTCGAGGGTTCGATAAGCATTTCTCTAGCTAGGAGCCGGTTTGACGTAGAAAAACTCCTGGGCGAGAACCATCTTCCCGACCTCGCCGATGTGAGAGGGCAGGAGCCCGCGAAAAGAGCTCTGGAGATAGCCGCTGCTGGCGGGCACAACTTGATGATGGTTGGCCCTCCCGGTTCAGGCAAGACGATGCTTGCCAGAAGGCTTCCTGGTATCCTTCCTCCACTTCTTTTGGAAGAGGCGCTCGAGGTTACCCGCATATACAGCTCGGCGGGGCTTCTTGCTTCTGGGAGCCCCATTGTGACCAGAAGGCCATTTCGTGCTCCCCATTACTCAGCGACTCCAGCCGGGCTCATTGGGGGTGGTACCCCTATTCCAAAGCCAGGCGAAGCCTCCCTGGCTCACAACGGGGTTTTGTACCTCGACGAGATTGCTCTCTATCCCAGAAATAGTCTGGAATCCTTGAGAGGCCCACTTGAAGACCATTTCATTACTTTGGTCAGAGCCAATAGTTCTATTAGCTACCCCGCCAGGTTTACCCTCGTTGCCTCTATGAATCCCTGTCCGTGTGGTTATCTTGGAGATAGCTTGCGTGAATGCAAGTGTTCGGTAGGAGAGATTAAAAGGTATCTTGCCAGAATATCTGGACCCTTGATGGATAGAATCGACTTGCAGGTACGGGTGCCACGTCTGACGGGCAGGCAGATGCATTCCAGAAGCAGGGGCGAAAGTTCCAGAGTAGTAAGAGAAAGAACAATCGCGGCTCAGAGGAGGCAAAAAGAGAGGCTTTCCACCGGATCATTTTGCCTGAACGCCGATATGGACCAGCGGATGCTCGCTGAGTTTGCGAGCCTGACTCCCGAGGCGAAGAGGTTTATGGAACTGGCGGTAGAAAAATTTGGGCTTACGGCACGGTCGCACGACAAAATTGTGAAGGTTGCCCGAACGATAGCGGACCTAGAGGAGAAAGACGTTTTAGATGTCAGACATCTTGCCGAGGCGGTTCAATACAGGTTTCTTGACAGGTCGATTATTTGACCTCACGGGCGGTTTGCGGTGAGGCATAATGAATCCTGATTTCCTGAGGCAAAAAGCGGAGATTGCCCTCTTGATGTCTCTTCCGTTTTTGGTTGAGCGCCGTCTTTCCTCGCTTCTCGATACTTTTGGCTCTCCCAGGAATGTGATTGAGGCGATTCGCTCCCCGGGCGCTATCCCCGGCACAGATGAGAACCTGCTTGTTACCTGGAAAGCAATCTTGGATGAGCGAAGGCCCAAGGAATACCTGAAATTTCTAGAGAAAATAGGGATAAAAATTTTGCTCAAAGGGGAAGAAAGCTATCCGCCGATGCTTGGCGACATAACTTTTCCCCCAGTTGGGCTTTTCTACAGGGGAAAGCTTCCCTCCCACGGGGTGCCCACGATTGCGATTGTTGGCTCCAGGAAAGCCACTTCTTACGGGACGCTTGTGTCTGAAAAGATTGCCGCCCGTCTCGCCCGCGAGGGGGTAAACGTGGTCAGCGGGCTAGCTTATGGCATTGATTCCGCTGCTCACAAAGGCGCCTTGAGCGTTGGAGGCTTTACTACCGCGGTGCTTGGATGTGGGCTTGATGTCGTTTATCCTCCAGGCAACAGGGAGCTATTCTCTCTCATTGAAAAGAACGGCTGTATTTTCAGTGAGTATCCACCGGCTGGAAAGCCGGAAAAGTTTCATTTTCCCCAGCGGAACAGGATAATTGCTGGCATGTCTTCGGTCGTGGTAGTGGTCGAGGCTTCCAGCTCGAGCGGAGCCCTCATCACCGCGGATATTGCCCTCAATGAGGGTCGAGAGGTGATGGCGGTTCCCGGCTGTATATTTTCCCCCAACAGTTGGGGTACTAACTCTCTCATTAGAAGTGGCGCTCTGCCGGTTACCGGGGTTGAGGATGTGCTTGAGGTACTCGGAGTGCCCCCCCAAAACCATAGCGGCTTGCACGTAACTTCTTCCCAGAACCTTTCCAGGAACGAAAGAAAGATAATAGAAGCACTCTCGGGCGACTTTCTCGACCCCGAAGAGATTTCAGCTGGGTGCTCTCTCGATACCCAGGAGGTCATGAGCGACCTTGCAAGGCTGGAACTCGAAGGCCTCGTCAGAAGAGGGCTCGATGGCAAATATCACGCGGCTCGGTAGTTTGCGGTTTCCCTCTATAAAGCAAGGGTTTTCAAGGAAAGAATAGCTCTCCAGTTAATTATTATTTATAAGGTAATTTGCGCATAAGGCGAGGTGCGGTTTTGACTGGAAAAGAGCTCGATGATTTTTTTGAATACCTGGCACGCGTAAGGGGGCTTTCTGAAAATACGATACGAGCTTACAGGGTTGACCTCGACCATTTCATGCGCTTTCTTGACCATGCGGAAGTTGACCTCACATCGGTAGATCACCGCCTTTTGAGGAGCTTTCTTGCCAATCAGAAGGCAAGGGGTTATTCCAGGGGGACGGTTGCCCGTAGATGTGCTTGTCTCCGGTCGTTTTTTCGCTATCTGGAGGAGACGGGTGCCCTTGCCTCCAATCCCGCTTCCACCCTTTCCTTTAACTTGAAAGGAAGAAAGCTTCCTAGAGTGTTGAGCGAGTTCGAGGCGCAAATTTTGGCTGACAATGCCGGAAAAGGTTCCAAGACGCCCTCGAGAGACCGCGCTATAATAGAGATGCTTTATGGTACCGGCATCCGAGTCGGTGAGCTTTGTGCCTTGTGCTTGAGAGACATCCGTTTGGGCGAATCCGCAATCAGAGTCCTTGGAAAAGGAGGGGTAGAGAGAACTGTAGTCATGGGAAATTACGCGAAAGAGGCGCTTGAGAATTATATCGAGAGCGAAAGGGGCAAGCTAGCCAGAGGAGGGAATTACCACGGCGACATTGTTTTTCTGGGTGTGCGAGGAAAGCCAATAAACCCAAGGGAAGTAAGAAGGGTCTTAGAGAGAGAGTCCATCTTACTTGGCGGTTCTAAAATTTCGAGCCCCCATGTGCTCAGACACACTTTTGCCACCCATATGATTGCCAGGGGGGCAGACTTGAGGTCGGTGCAGGAGATGCTTGGACATCGCAATGTCGCCACTACTCAGATTTATACGCATCTGGACAGTGAGGCGGTAAAGAGAGCATATGGAAAGAGCCACCCTCGTGCTTGAAGGAAGAATCACTTGGTAGCGCGACCTAGACCAAATCGTACGTTTTTGAAGAAAGAACTATCTGCCGATGAGGCATCTTTTGAAATACCTGATTCCGAAATCCCCATAGATATTTTCTGGAAGGATTTCCACAAGAACCGGTCCAGCCACTCCCGTGAAAAGTTGATACTTTACTATGCTCCTCTTGTGAAGTACGTGGCTCACAGGGTAGGGTCGGGACTTCCCTCTTTTGTCCAACTAGAAGACCTGGTGAGCTATGGTATCTTCGGGCTCATGGACGCGATTGAAAAATACAATCCCGCCAGGGGCATAAAATTCGAGACATACGCGATTGCAAGGATAAAAGGCGCGATAATAGACGAGCTGCGCTTGGATGACTGGGTGCCGCGCTCTATAAGGCAAAAAGCAAAACAAGTCGAGAAAGCTTATAGAGAACTCGAAGAAAAGCTTTCCCGTGTTCCCACTGACAGTGAGGTGGCAAGCCACCTTGACGTGTCTCACGCAGACTATCTCAAGCTTATTGAAAGCTTATCTCCTATTTCAATTGTGGCGCTCGATGAACTCTGGACTGGCAGCGATGAAAAACCCGTGGGAATCTCCGTTGCCGACAAGGTTGAGGATTATAGAGCGGTAGAGCCTGAAAAAAACGTGGAGCTCGAGGAGATAAAGGAAAGCTTAGCCGATGCCATTGATAAGCTTCCCAAGAGAGAACGGCTTATTATCAGCCTTTACTACTATGAGGGCTTGACGATGAGAGAGATAGGCGAGGTACTGGGTGTTAGCGAGTCGAGAGTATGCCAAATTCACACCAGGGCCGTGTTGAGGCTCAGCTCGAGGCTAAAACCTTTTTCCTCTTGATTTTTTACCCCAAGCAGTGAGCCGCCGTAACCGTTATAATAAATCGACTCTGGCTTGAGAGTTTCAAAAAAACGCACCTCGGCGGACTCCGTAGCTGGTGCCTTATGGTTGCGCGGGGTAAGAAACCGAGGGAGGAAGAACCAAAAGGGAGGAGTTTATGGCTGTAGTAACGATGCAAGAGCTTCTGGAGGCAGGGGTTCACTTCGGACATCAGATTCGCCGGTGGAATCCGAAAATGAGGCCCTATATTTTGACCGAGCGAAGCGACATCCACATCATCGATCTCCAGAAGACCCTGATTATGCTTGGCGCCGCTTACAACGCTGTCAGAAATCAGGTGAAGAATGGAGGAACCGTGCTTTTCGTGGGAACGAAGAAGCAGGTGCAGGGAGCAATCGCGGAGCACGCAACAAGGTGCGGCATGCCTTATGTCAACACTCGGTGGCTGGGTGGGACCTTGACTAATTTTCACACTATCCACCAGAGAATTCTCCACCTCCAGGAACTCCAAAGGAGAGAGGCAGAAGGTGAGCTTGACCTTCTTCCCAAGAAGGAAGCTCAGCAGATTAGACGTTCAATTGAGAAGATGGACCGCAATCTTCACGGTATACTCACACTTCATTCTCTTCCTTCTATGCTTTACGTGGTCGATACAAAGAAGGAAGAAATTGCGGTCTTGGAGGCGCGGAAACTTGGGATACCGATAATTGCTATCGTGGACACCAATTGCGATCCGGAGGAGGTTGACTACCCTATTCCCGGAAATGACGATGCTATTCGGTCAGCGGAGGTAATTACCCGCGTCATAGCCGATGCTGTTATCGAGGGAAAGCAGATGATGGAAAAAAGGCTCGCCGAGGAGAGAGAATCCAAGGCGGCAACCGAAGTCGAAATGCAGGCACAGACGAGGGAAAAGGCTGCTTCTGTTGTTCCTGCCTACAGCGCCTCGCCGGAGGACTTGGACAACACACCTTCTTCGGATGACACAGTTTCCTCCGAGTCAGCGGACAAAGAAAGTGAAGAGGCTTCTTCAGTCGAAGAAGGAGAAGAAAAGTAGAGGTGAAACAGTAAGAGTACTATGGCAGAGGAAAAGATAACCGCAAAGCACGTAAAAGAACTGAGAGAAAAAACCGGTGCCCCGATAATGGATTGCAAGCGTGTTCTTGTTGAAACGGGGGGTGATTTCGACGAGGCGGTTATTCTGCTTCGCAAAGAAGGCATCCTGAAATCCGTGGAAAGGGAACAGAGAGCCGCGAATCAGGGGCTTGTAGAAGCTTATGTCCATGTTGGAGGGCAGATTGGTTCCATAGTGGAGGTGAACTGCGAGACTGACTTTGTGGCTAGAAACGAGCAATTCAGGGATTTAGCGCATCAGGTTGCTCTTCAGGTTGTGGCTTGCAATCCGCTTTATCTTGACCCTGAATCTGTCCCTACAGAGGTCTTGGAGAGAGAGAAAGGTGTTTACCGCTCTCAATGTGAGGCGGAAGGGAAGCCAAAAGAAATATGGGATAATATCATTGAGGGGAAGCTGAAGAAATACTACCAGGAAGTTTGCCTTCTCGAGCAACCTTACATAAGGGATCCCTCGATTTCGATTGGCGAGTTGATAACCCAGGCGGCGGTTAGTTTTGGAGAGAAGATAAGAGTTAGAAGATTTTGTCGTTTTCAAGTTGGAGAAAATGAGAAGGTTGAAAGTGATGGGGAACAATCCGTTTGATATGCGTGTGATTTCGAATGGGGAGCAAAAGCCAGTTTTTTCTAGGGTCCTTGTCAAGCTTTCCGGGGAGGCTTTCATGGATTCCGCGGTGGGATATGGATTGGATGTTCGTACTATTGGTTCGGTCGCAAAACAGGTAGCTGAGGTTCACCACATGGGAATCCAGATAGCGTTGACGGTTGGGGGAGGGAACATCTTCAGGGGAGATTCTCCCAGTGCGAGGGGACTCGACAGAGCGACCGCGGATTTCATGGGCATGCTTGCCACTGTCATCAACGCCCTTGCTCTTCAAGACGCTCTGGAGAAGCTGGAGGTACCTACTCGTGTTCTCAGTTCTATCACCATGCAGGAGGTAGCAGAACCTCATATAAGGAGGAGGGCGCTTAGGCATCTGGAGAAAGGAAGGGTGGTGATTTTTGCTGGTGGAACAGGGAATCCCTATTTTACCACCGACACCGCGGCTGCCTTGAGGGCGCTTGAAATCGGTGCCGAAGCTATCATGAAGGCAACCAAGGTTGATGGAGTTTACGAGCAAGACCCCCTCACATACCCAGAGGCGAAAATGTATGAGTTTCTCTCCTACTTGGATGTTTTGAACAAGGGGCTTCACGTGATGGATGCTACGGCAATAAGTCTTTGCATGGACAACGCCCTTCCCATTCACGTTTTCAACCTGTTCAAGGAAGGTAATCTTCGTAGAGTATGCCTGGGAGAAAAAGTGGGCACCAGGGTGGAGAGCAATGGCTAACACCATAGTCGGGAGAAGCTGATGGACGAGATAATGAATGAAGCGGAACGCAAGATGAAAAAAGCGGCAGAGCTCGTCGCCGAGGAGCTGGGTTCTATCAGGACTAGCAGAGCTTCGCCAGCTTTGGTGCAAAGGCTGAAAGTGAATTATTACGGCGTGCCGACTCCATTAAACCAGATTGCTTCTGTTTCAGCTCCTGACCCCCGGTTGTTGGTAATAGACCCTTATGATCCCAACGTAGTGGGGGAAATAGAAAAAGCAATTCTCCAATCCGACTTAGGGTTTGTTCCCTCCATCGACGGACAGATAATACGCCTGCCTATACCTGAGCTTACGGAGGAAAGGAGACGCGAACTTCAAAAAGTTGCTAGAGCTCGAGCTGAGAAGGGAAGGGTTGCCGCAAGGAACGTGAGGCGAGAAGCAATAGACACTCTTCGCAAACAGGAGAAAAGCGGAGAGGCTACTGAGGATGACCTGAGGAGAGGAAAAGAAGAAATACAAAAGATATTGGAGAAATATGTGGGGGAAATCGACGAACTACTGGAGAGGAAAATCAAAGAATTGATGGAGATTTAGCGGTGCGCTAGATATTTTTTTGAGGTTTAACTTGGTTGCTAAAAGGGTAATTGGGGCTGTTTTTTTTGTCCTTATTTTTTTGGGGTCGCTGGCTTTGGGCTCCCTTCCTTTCACTCTTGCCATTACTTTTGCCGCTGCTGTTGGGGCGATTGAGCTTTTCAGGATTTTTGGAGCGAAGGGTGAGACAGATCCTCTAGCGGTAATCGTTGGTGTCGCGGGCTCGTCCGCGTATGTCCTTCTCGCGCATTTCGTGGGTATAGAGAGTTTTGGATACGTCACCGCGGCTATTCTTTTTTTCTCCCTTGTGTGGTATTTGGTTATTTCGGGTCAAGCGAGGCCTACCAGGGGCGCGGCAATGACGATGATTGCCCCCCTGTTTTCAGGATTTTGCTTGAGCCATCTGGTTTTGATGCGGAGCTTGAGCTTTGAGCCACGTAAGTGGAGCTGGCTTGTGGTTTTTTTCTTTATCGTCATTGTTTGGATATACGACTCGATGGCATGGGCAGTAGGAAGAAAGATTGGGAGCCATAAGATGGCTCCGGTTATCAGTCCCCAGAAAAGCTGGGAGGGAACTTTGGCAGGCACCGTGGGTGCTTTTGCCACTTCCGTCATCCTTTGGTTGATTATCCACGCGTGCTTTGGTCCGGGTGATTTCGAGTGGCTTACTATTTGGGTATCTTTAGCGGTAGCGGCTATAGTCTGCGTTCTTGGTCCTCTTGGAGACCTTGCTGAGTCGATGATCAAAAGAGATTTTGGGGTCAAGGATGCCGGAAACATAATCCCGGGACATGGTGGAATAATGGACAGGCTTGATTCCACCCTCTTTTCCGCGCCCGCTGTCTTTTATTACCTCTACTACTTTGTAATTCCCAGGTAGGCGATTTTGAATTTCCTCTTTCTTTTCGCCGGGATTTTCGGCGCTGGTTTTTGGATACGAAAGGAAGCTCATTGAAGTCTATTGCTATTTTAGGCTCAACAGGCTCGATAGGCAGACAGGCAATCGAGGTGGTCGAGCATTTGGGCACCCTTTTCAAGGTCAGAGCTCTTTCCTGCCAGCACAATGAGAAGCTTCTTCTAGAGCAGGCTTTGCGCCTTGGTGTGAAGGAGGTCGCTATAACCTGCGAGCGGGTTGCCAAGGAAGCTCGCGGTGCGTTTTCGGAGAGGGGAATAAGACTTCACGCTGGGCAGAGCGCTCTTGTCGAGATGATTGGTGAGAGTGCCCCTGATGTGGTGCTGAACGCGATTGTTGGCTCTGCCGGCCTTTCCGCGAGCATCGCGGCTTTGGAAAACGGGGCAACCCTTGCTCTCGCGAACAAGGAGAGCCTGGTTGCCGGCGGAAGTTTAGTTATTTCCAAGTGCAAAGAGAGAAAAGCGAATATAGTTCCAATAGACAGCGAGCACTCCGCCATCTTTCAGTGTCTTCGCGGGGAGGACAAAGATGGGCTCAAAAGAATCATTCTCACCGCCTCCGGTGGTCCCTTCAGAAACTACTCGCTTGATGATTTAAGGAATGTGAGTGTGGCGGACGCCCTCCGACATCCTACCTGGTCTATGGGGAAGAAGGTTACGATTGATTCAGCGACTCTAATGAATAAAGGACTCGAGGTAATCGAGGCACATTATCTTTTCGAGGTAGGTTACGAATCAATCGATGTTATCGTCCATCCCCAGAGTGTAATTCACTCCATGATTGAGATGGTTGACGGCTCCTTCCTTGCTCAAATGGGTGCGCCTGACATGAGGACGCCTATCCAGTATGCTCTTACATATCCAAGGAGAGAAACAGGAATTTCCAATCTGCTTTCCCTCGAGGAGTGTGGTGAGTTGACTTTTGAGAAGGTGGACGTGGAAAGGTTTCCTTGCCTTGCTATCGCTTACAGAGCCGGACGAGCTGGGAAGACTTACGCGGCAGCTATGAACGCGGCAAACGAAGAAGCGGTCCAGGCGTTCCTAGATAGAAAGATAGGATTTCTCGATATTCCCAGGATTGTAGAAGGTGTATTGGAGAAGCACGTGCCTCTCGAAGGGAGTACCCTAGATGAAATCCTAGTCGCCGAGGAAGAGGCGAGAAAGCTTTCCCGAGAGGGAATAGCGTCTGCGAGGTTTTAAAGTGGTCGTAGTTTGGGTAATTGTGGCGATACTCTTCATTGCCTTGATGGTTCTCATCCATGAGGGGGGGCACTTTCTTGCCGCCAGGGCTGTAGGAATCAAGGTGAAGCAGTTTTCAATCGGGTTCGGTCCCGAGATAGTCGGCTGGGATAGAGGAGAAACCAGGTATTCACTTAAGTGGGTGCTTGCGGGTGGTTCGGTGAAGATTCTTGGCATGGACCCAGATGAAGAAGTCTCCCCAGAGGACGAACCCTTCAGTTATTACCGAGCTAAGCATTGGAAAAGAGCCGTAGTTGTGCTGGCTGGCTCGGTGAGCCATTTGCTCGTTGCCATTCTTCTGTTCTTCTTGTTTTTCTGGCCGGTTGGCTATCCGGTGCTTACCGGGAGAATTGGCAATGTGCAAAAGGAGATTGAAATATCGGAGGGCAAGAAGGTTGAGAGTCCTGCTTATAAAGCCGGTCTCAAGAAATCAGACCTCATCACCCATGTGAACGGGAAACCGGTGAAAAACTGGGGAGAGCTATCAGAGGAGCTTGGCAAACACCCAAACGAGATGGTTACTCTTACCGTCAAGCGGGGGTCTGAGAGTTTCAAAGTGCAGGCGGAATTGCTGGAGGTGGAGGGTCGTGGACTTCTGGGGGTGGAAGTGGACATGAACGATACTTATACGGAAAGGGAAAGCCCTAGCAGAGCTTTTATTGACGCCTTCAAAACCACTGGCGAAATTTGTGTCTTGCAGGTGAAAGGATTGGGGCAACTTTTCTCTCCTGATACATTGAAGATTTTGATTGGGGCAAAAGAGAGAACGCAAGAAAGTCCGAGAAGCATAATCGGGGCAGCGCAGATTACTTACCAGGCGGCGAGTGTAAGCCCCTCCGTGTTCATCTTTATTCTTGCTCAGATTTTCTTGTTCCTCGCCATTTTTAACCTAATCCCCCTGCCGCCCTTTGACGGAGGTCACCTGCTGGTCATAATCATAGAAAAACTGTTTCACAAGGAAATTGACATAAGGAAGCTCGCCCCCGTGGCTGTGGCCGTTATCGTGATTCTTTCAATCATGGCACTCAGGCTTGCTTTTTTGGACGTTTTCAAGCCGATAAGCAATCCTTTCAAACCTTAATATCTCTTTGGTGATGTTTGCGTGATACAAAGAAGAAAAACAAGAAAGGTGATGCTCAGGGATGTTCCGGTAGGCGGTGGCGCTCCCATAACCGTTCAGTCGATGACGAATACCCCCACTGCCGATCTCGACTCGACGCTTGACCAGGTAAGGCATCTCGTTGCCGCGGGATGCGACATCGTTCGGGTGGCTGTTCCCGATATGGAAGCGGCAGCGACCTTGAGGCGGATAGTGGAAGGTTGTACTGTTCCGATTGTGGCGGACATCCATTTCGACTGGAAGCTTGCCTTGAAGGCTATGGAGGCAGGGGTGGCGGGGATAAGAGTGAACCCCGGAACTATAGGAAGCAAAAAGCACCTCGAAGAGATAGCGAAAGTCGCGTCTCCCACCCAAACGGTCGTGAGAGTCGGAGTCAACGCGGGCTCGCTGGAGAAGCGCTTCAAGGAAAATAAGGTAAGGGAGAAGGACGCGCTTGTTCAAAGCGCCATTGAGGGTTTGAAACTGATGGAAGATTTTGGGGTGGAGAAGCTTAAAGTTTCGGTGAAGGCTTCGGGAGTAGAGGAGACCGTGGAAGCCTCTCGTGAGGTTTCCGAAAAGACGGATTGGCCAATGCACGTGGGAATTACCGAGGCGGGGACTCTCTGGTCAGGCACCATAAAGAACGCGGTAGGCATAGGCGCTCTGCTTGCCCAAGGAATAGGAGATACCATAAGGGTTTCTCTTTCGAGCGACCCCTTAGAGGAGGTACGGGTGGGAAGCAAAATACTCCAGGTACTTGGGCTTGGGAAAGAAGGTCCGCAGGTAGTGTCCTGTCCTACCTGTGCCAGAACCAGGATTGACGTGATTGAGATAGCCGAACTTGCAGAGAAGGAACTTTCCGGCTATCGCGCTCCCATAAGGGTGGCGGTGATGGGATGTGAAGTCAACGGACCGGGGGAGGCTAAAAGCTGCGATGTTGGGGTAACGGGAGGCCCTGAACATGGGCTGCTTTTCGTGGGAGGGAAATTGAAGAAAAAGGTGGAGCTAGATTCCATTGCCGACGAACTTCTTTCTGAGGCGAAAAGGTTGATTAATGAATACGAGGAGGGCAAGGACGCATGAGGTTTTCAAAGCTCACTGTTCCTACTTTGAGGGAGAAACCTCAGGAGGCTGAAATCGCAAGTCACGAACTTCTCCTTAGGGCTGGAATGATTAGGCCCATGGCTTCTGGTATATACTCACTACTACCTCTTGGGACCAAAGCGCTTGCCAGAATTGAGAGCATAGTGAGGGAGAAGATGGACGACGTTGGCGCGGTTGAGCTGGTTCTCCCAAATCTCCAACCCTCTGAGCCCTGGAAGGAAAGCAAGAGATGGTACGAGTACGGTCAGGAAATGATAAGGCTGAGTGACCGCCACTTGAGGGAATTCTGTCTGGGTCCCACAGCCGAGGAGATGATTACCGCCCTTGCTTCGTGGGCGTCCCCTTCCTACCGTGATTTGGGCGCAATCTTTTATCAGATTCAAACCAAGTTCAGGGATGAGATTCGTCCACGTTTCGGTTTGCTCAG
>JAQURN010000015.1 GCA_028715585.1 Actinomycetota bacterium
GGAGGCACTGCCGTTTCCAGCGGCACCCTTGGTCCCAAATCAATCGGGACGCCGGTTGACCAACCATAACCCGGCGGGCTCAGGTCGCCTCAACTCGAAGAGACTTACTACTCGAATCACAAAAAAAACACCTCAAAAGGAGGTGCCTTTGAACAGCAAAACAAATATGTTTCTCTCCTTTCCAAATACGGGAGGCACTGCCGTTTCCAGCGGCACCCTTGGTCCCAAATCAATCGGGACGCCGGTTGACATCCAATATCACCAAGATTTAGGTCTGCCAACTCGGAGATTATTCAATCTTCAAAAAGTCAATAAAGCGTTTCATGGAGAACTTATCACAGGGGCAATGGCACTGTCAACCGGGAACCCGGCTCAGTAGCTGTCAACATTTAGTCGGTAAGAAACCTCCACGATCTCTACAACAACAAAGTCACTCCCGATGAATTAGGCGATACGCCGTAGAGTTACTCGCTCTTCTTATCCAAACATCATTGGACTTGATTCCCCCCTACCTCCAGCCAGGATCAATGTCTCTCCCTCCGATAGAGGGAACATATGGAATTTGATACCTGCTTAAGTTCTCTCTCTACACCACCTTTGGCAAATGAGACAACTCTCGGAGAACTGACACCCAGGGCCTTGAGCTGTGTGGTCCTTCCAGCGCGGGAATGTGAGCTGAAAGCCACTGCTCTGGATCCTCCTCGAGCTCTCTTCTCACCGTTACAACCGCTGGCTCAAGTATCTCATGCTTTGCTTCCCTTTCTGTATGATTTCTGACCCAATCAGAAAGATCGTCATTTGCCTTGAGCTGTATGACCTTAGCCATCCTGTCCGCTCCAAGGATAGACCAGCTCATGCCCCTTTTCTTGACCCGGTTGGCAAGTATCTTGTCTGCGTTTGTCTCGATGGTGCCCATGCCCCTTGTGTTTTCATCCTTTTCCCTGCCAGATCGCCAGTCGGCAAGACCATCCTTGTTGTTGGCAATGTATCTCCTCGTCTCGCGGATTCTTTTCTTTCTCTCACTCGAATCAGCGGACTCCTCCTCTGTTTGTAGCAGTTGGTCGAGCTTTTCTCCATCGCCCTTACAGGCACTCCCCTATGCTATCTTCACTTTTTCCTTGTCTGGGCCTAGGGCAGTCCTTAGAGCCCTTGCAAGATGGAAACGGCAGAGTTGGAATCTGTCAAAGGGGAACAGGGAGCCTCCGCTGGTTATCCAGGGGGCACCATCCCCTCCAAGGATGAGCTCATTCACACTTGACAGACGGTACTTTGAGGCAAGTGTTACCGAGAAGTCCTGCCAGAACTCCTCACCGGGTGAGACGCCAGAGTGCACCGTCTTACCCACAGTGCGGAACTTCTTGGCGCCTTCTTTCTCTTAAGCCTTCATATGCTACAGCCAGTTTGATCTCAGTGCGCTTCTTTTCCTCCCTCTGTAGGGCTATGCCTACGCCATCTGCCTCCACAATGAGCCGATCCACCTCTCTTCCCTCAGATTGGGGAAGCTCTCCATCCTTAAAGAGGGCAGTCCTCTTTTGCTCCTCCTCCTCGTTCTTTGCATCACCAGTTGAGGCAACCATCTTGTGAAGGGTTGCGTGGCTTACCTTCTCTTTTGTGAAGTCTGATATAGTCTCCGCGGCAAAACGGAAGGGTCCCTGGGAACAGAGACGGAGGGCCTTCTGGGTGAGCTTTGGGGAAAAGCTACTTCCATTTGGAATGCCCAAAGCCTCGTCCAAGAGAAAGCGGTGGTTTCCGTCTTCATCTCGGTAGAGCCTGCGCCCTATCTTCATGGAACCGAACATGGTCATAATGGTGCGTTCCCTTGTTCCCTCCACACTGAGACCTTCACCCCTTTTCTCCATCAAGATGTCATCTATGGCGCTTATCACCATAGCGCCTAGTTCCTGGGATATTTCCAGGGACACCTCGTGCACCTCATCCTCGAAAGATGAGAAATCATCCATGTTCTCTACGATGCGGGCGGCCATTTGTTGTATGCTTTCCATTGGAAACCTCCTCTCTCTTAGTGTTTTTTACAAAACTTGTGAACCAAAGAGATTCTAGGAGGTTTCCCCTTTTTTTCGAAACTTCTACAGCCACGATCCCTGGAATTCCACTTCGCTTACAGCTCCGCTCCATTCCAGGGAAAAAGCCCCCTGCTTGTCTTGCCACCGACTAAAATTTTACTGGAACCGCCACTGGCACAAAGCCGCCTAATAAGATTGCCCCTCGGGGCTCAAAGGAAAAGCGGAACGAAAACGAGCGCTACCACCGTCATCACTTTAATTAAAATGTTCATAGATGGCCCAGCTGTATCCTTCATTGGATCTCCAACAGTATCGCCAACTACCGCGGCGGCATGAACGGGCGTCCCTTTTCCACCGAACTCTCCCCCCTCGATGTACTTCTTAGCGTTATCCCATGCCCCGCCAGCATTTGCCATCGTTATAGCAAGTATGAAACCCGTTGCCAGCGCGCTTGCGAGAAAACCGCCAAGCGCCTCCGCTCCAAGAAGCCTACCAACGAGAAGCGGAGCCAGCACCGCAATCGCGCCAGGGAGTATCATTTCGTAGATTGCCGTTTTGGTGGTGATATCTACACATCTGGAGTAATCGGGTCTCACACCTTCCACACCTTCTCTGAGTCCTGCTACCTCCTTGAACTGCCTTCTCACTTCCTCCACCACCGAGAAGGCTGCACGCCCAACCGCGTTGAGAGCAAGTCCAGAGAAAAGGAAAGGAACCGCCGCACCCAGGAATATCCCGACTATAAACTTGTAATCACCCACCAGGCTTATCGCCGAGAGCCCAGTAGCCTGTGCGTAAGCGGCAAAAAGGGCAATAGCCGCAAGCGCCGCTGAACCTATCGCAAATCCTTTTCCTATAGCGGCAGTGGTGTTTCCCACAGAATCAAGGCCATCTGTTATCTCACGAACTTCTGGATCCAGGTGAGCCATCTCGGAAATTCCACCAGCGTTGTCGGCGACTGGCCCATAAGCATCCACAGCCACCACCATTCCGGTAGTGCTGAGCATCCCCAGAGCCGCGAGGCCTATCCCGTAAATACCACCACCTCCAGGAATCACCCTCTCGCCGGTGACAAAGGCGACACCCATCGCAATCGCCACCATAACAACTGGAAAAGCGGTTGAGAGCGTCCCGGTTGCCAATCCACGTATAATCGTAGTTGCCGCCCCGGTAAGTGAAGATTTCGCTATCTCTTTCACTGGCTTATAGGTGGGAGAAGTAAAGTACTCGCTCACCAAACCAATGCTTATTCCAGAAATCACTCCCATGAAAAGCGACCAGAAAATCCCTATGTGCTGCCAACCAAGTATCCACCAAACCAAAAGGAATGAACTCAACGTAGCGAGAGCCGCTGTCAGGTAGGTGGCACCAGTCAGAGCCCTCTGGGGATTACCTCCCTCCTTCGTTCTTACTAAAAGCGAACCAATCACACTGCACAGGATGCCGGCGCCAGCAATGGCAAGTGGGAGCACCATCCCCCTGGCACCCAGTGACGATCCGTTAGTTTTGGCGGCATAGACTGCCCCAGTCGAAGCGATGGAAATAGGGGCAACGATTGACGCCACATATGACTCGTAGAGATCCGCGCCCATGCCGGCAACATCTCCAACATTATCACCGACGTTGTCAGCGATAACCGCCGGATTTCTGGGGTCGTCTTCGGGGATTCCCTCCTCTACCTTTCCTACCAGGTCGGCACCAACATCCGCGGCCTTCGTAAAAATGCCACCACCAACACGAGCAAAAAGAGCTACGCTCGAAGCTCCAAGGGAAAAACCAAGGATGATGTTGGCCGAGTTATACATGCCAAGCCAGACCTCGAATACGAGGTAGCAGATTGAGAGCCCAAAAAGGCCAAACCCCACCACTGTTAGCCCCATCACCGCCCCGCTTCTGAAGGCTATTTTCAAAGCCTTGTTGACTCCAGAACTTCTTGCCCCTTCGGTTGTCCTCGCGTTCGCGCGAGTAGAAATCGACAATCCCACAAATCCAGCCGATAGCGAGAGCACGGCGCCAAATACGAAACATATGGCCATCATCCAGCCATCTTGTTTCCTCATAGCTACTGTAAGAAGAATCGCCATCACCACTATGAACATACCAACATAGCGATATTCTCTGAGAATAAAGGCAAGCGCTCCTTCCTGGATAGCTTTGGAGATTTCGCGCATCCTTTCGCTTCCCGCGTCCTCCTTGAGAACAAGACGAGAATAGATTGCGGCAAAAGCAACCCCTACAATCGAGACCCCCAAGCACGCCCAAGGTATCCAGTTGCTCATTGTTCCCTCCTACGCGAGTTTATAGCAAAGGCTTCTCTTGAAGACTTTTCCCTCTACACGCACCGACCAACTGAGTGAAGATAAAAATAGAATATCCTTCTCATGTCAGGATTGAAAGATTATAACTTCCAGCCTCGTAAATGTGCAAGTTAAACAATGCCTACCTTTTTAGCTTCCGATGAATTCTGGTAAACTCAAAGAACTTTCTCGTTAGTTATCGAGATTTTGAGGGAGCTAATTGGCATCAAGTCGAGCAGAGGGCATTCCACCATTCTATGTGATGGAAATATTGGAAAGGGCACATGAGCTGGAAGCTCGGGGAAGGGAAATAATACACCTCGAAATAGGAGAACCTGACTTCGAGACCCCACGAGTAATAAAAGAGGCGGCATGCGAAGCCCTGGAGAAGGGAATGACGCAATACACCCACAGCCAGGGAATACCCGAGCTCAGGGAAGCAATAGCTCTATATTACCGCACCCATTATGGGGTTGAGATTGAGCCTGAAAACATAATAGTAACAAGTGGAGCATCCTCCGCAATGATTCTGCTTTTCGTTGCCCTGCTCAACCCCGGAGAAAGGTTAGTGCTCGGAAACCCAAGTTATGCCTGCTATTCAAATACACTGGAGCTTCTTGGTGGAATCCCAACCTACATCGAAATCAAGGAGGAAGAAAAATTCAAAATGGATCCCGCTCGATTGAAGAAGCTCCTTACCCCAGACACGAAGGGCATACTCATCAACTCGCCAGCCAACCCAACTGGGGTTGTTCTCTCTTCTGGGGAAATAGAAGAAATAGTCGAAGAAACAGGGGATAGAGCCTACATAATCTCGGATGAGATATATCACGGACTCAACTATGGAGAAAAAGACCACACCATTCTCGAATATACAGATCGCGCGTTTGTCCTCAATAGCTTCTCAAAACGTTACGCGATGACGGGTTGGCGCTTGGGTTATGTAATTTCCCCTCCTTGGTTTTCCAGGCCCATGCAGAAAATACACCAGAGCATCTCAATTTGCGCTAATTCCTTCGTCCAGTGGGCGGGAATAGCCGCACTCTCAAATGCTCAAGAAGAAGTGGAAATGATGCGAAAAGCATATGACACACGCCGGAAATACTTGCTTCGGAGACTGAATGAAATTGGCTTTGGGGTTCCTTACGAGCCACAAGGAGCTTTCTATATCTTCGCGAACGCCAAAGATTTTACTTCCAACTCATACGAATTCAGCCTCGAGCTTCTCGATAAAGCTTCCGTGGCAGTAACACCCGGCACTGACTTCGGGTCCGGCGGAGAGGGGTACATTCGCTTTTCTTATGCCAATTCCCTCGAGAATATCGCAGAGGGAACACAGAGGCTCGAGAAATACCTCCACTCGAAAGGCTGAGGGAAAACATTCAGGCTGGATGGATAGAACCATCAATAACATTTTAAGGAGCAAGGTTGAAAATGAACCTCGAGAAGGTAGGAGAGATAGCAGAAGAGTCATTAGAGAGGGAACACAGAGCGAGAGAGAAAGCAATAATGCTTTCTCGACAGGTGATAAGAAAATCGGCAAACTCCATAAGGGCACTCCACCGAAACGAAGAGGAAAAATTCCTCCTCTTGAAGGAAGAGGCGCAGAAGGCTCTCATTCAAGCACAGCAAGAACTTGAGCCCCATCCAAGGATTTACTATTCCGGGATTATTCAGGATGCCGAGAAAGAATTCGCGGAGGCATGCCTTACCAGGGCAATCATAAACTTCGAGGACCTACCAGGTCCAGAGGAGCTCCGCGTTGGAGTAATCCCTTATGTAAAAGGGCTCGGAGAAGCGGCAGGAGAAGCGCGAAGGAGAGTCTTGGATCTCATTCGCTCAGGGGAATTGTCACAATGCGAACAAATGCTTGGGGTAATGGAGGAAATTCACGCCCTCCTTTCAGCCATTGACTATCCTGAAGCGCTAACCGGAGGGCTTCGTAGAACTGGGGATATGGTGCGAGGCGTAGTGGAGCGCACCCGCAGCGACCTTACCTTTGCCCAAACAGCCAAAACCCTGGAAAAAAGGATTTCCGCCCTGGACAAAAAACTCAACAGCGGCTGAGAAATGGGCGCGTCGTCAATTTATGTCAACGACCATGACGGTCACGTCGTCTTTTACTTCGCCGCCCGAGAAATTGAGTACATCTCCTATTAGAAAATCCACCAAGTCCGCCGCCGCGGCATTTCTATGGGAAGCAATGGCTCTTTCCAGCCTCTTGAGCCCGTAGAACTTCCCTTTCGTGTTTCTAGCATCGACCATGCCATCGGTGAAAAGCACAAGCCTGTCCCCCGAACTCAGTTTTCTCGAATTCACGTCCAGCTCAATGGAATCGAAGATGCCAAGTGGAAGCCTCTTCCCGGAAGAGAGCTTTTCGATTTCGCTCTTTCCCCTGGGGAGGTAAAAGGCTTCTTCGTGCCCAGCATTGGAATAGGCGAGCTCCAGGGTGGAAAGATTGAGAACACCGAAAAAGAGCGTCACGAAGTTTTCCTCACTATTGGAAAGGCGTAGGGACCGATTCACATGCTCCATAACTTCTATCACCGATTCATATTCTCGCGCCGCCACTCTAATGGCACTCATCGCCATAGTCGCGAAAAGAGCGGCAGGTACCCCGGAACCGGAAGCGTCGCCAATTACGATGTAAGCATTATTGTCATCCCACCAGTAGTCGAACCAATCGCCGCCAACCCTTCTTGCCTGGCATTGGCGAGCGCATATGCTCACCTTCTCCATGAACATTTCTTCCTTAGGAAGCAGACTACCCTGAATATCAGAGGCAACCTGGAGCTCTTTCTGCATCAACGCGTATTTTTCTAATTCTTTCTGCTCGCTTATGTCGCGGTATATAGCCACTACGTTTTCGACCTCACCATTGGCGTCATAGAGCGCGGCAAAGGTGCCACTCACTGGAATCCTCTGGCCTGAACGCGACACGAGCTCTTCTTCGCTAATAACCACTTTCTCCCCCGAAAGTGTCCTCCTTATGGCACAAGTTTCATCCGGACACTCATCGATATTGTCAGCTAATCCTCGTAAAACTTCGTGGCAACGTCTTCCAATCGTCTCTTTCCCTTCCCAGCCAATCAGGAATTCCGCCGCGGGGTTGGTGAGAACAATTCTCCTATCCTTGTCGATAACCACCACGGCATCGGGCGTAGCCTTTAGAACCGCTTCGCTCCTTTCCCTTTCCCTGTAAAGCTTTTCGTTTATCTCCGCGTTCCTGATGGCAACCTGCTGATCAATCAATCGCTTCTCCAGCCTTCTGTTGTAAACCGCTACCGCCGCTTGCCTAGCTATCGAAAGGGCTAGACGGATGTCCTCATCCGTAAAAGGCTCTTCCCTCACTCGCCCCACACTCAGCAAACCCAACACTTCTCCCTCGAAAACCAGCGGGGCATTGAGAACCAAATTAGTTTCCTCTCCATAAAGAATCCGTGCTTCCAAGTCACCTCTCCAACTCCTTCTACTGGTTATAACAAACTCTTTCTTCTCTAAAGCCCTTCCTATACTCACATCCACGTCATCCACCAAAATCAAGCGTCGGTCCAGAAACCATCTATCCATGCTACTTTGTCCATGGCCAGCAAGAAATGTGAGCGTTCGTTCAGCAGAGTCATAACCAAATATAGAGCAATGCGGAGCATTCAAAGCCTGCGCGGTTTTTCCAATAATGATATTGAGGAGTTCTCTCAGGTCTTGTGTTTCGCTCACGGACTGAGCGATATCCGCAAGAGTAATTGCCTGCCTTCTTAGCTCTTGTTCCCTCTGGAACAACTGCGCGTTCTTGATTGCTATTCCAGCTTGTGGCGCAAAGGCGGTAATGAGCGCGATATCACGCTCGCCATACATTTTCGGCGCAGTGTCATAGAGCTCAATAGTCCCAAGCAACTCTCCCCCGGCAGGGATGGGGATAGAAAGTGCCGACCTTATTTTTTTGCCCGTGGTGACCCTTGGCAGCTCAAACTTTAACAGTTCATCCCCCTGCGCGAATACATGCTCCCCCCTTTGCAACGCCACTCCCGAAAGACTTCGTTCCAACGGGAGACGCTCCCGATGAAGCCAGGTTCTGGAAAGTCCCTTCCCGGCAACGGCCTCCAGATTCTTTCCCGTGCTTTCCAAAAGCAAAATCGCTCCCATTCTCACCTGCATGAGGCTCGTTGCGACCTCCAATATTTGGCGAAGTACACTTTCCAGCTCCACGTTGGAAACAATTATTCTCCCCAAGTCCGAAATAGCCTCGAGCTCGAGCAACTGCCTATCGGCAGTCTGTTGCTCCCGCGTTGTGTACGCTTTGTGAAGACGTTCCCTGAACCGTCTATTGAACTCGCCCCTCAGCTCCATGAGCTGTAGCCAAGCTCGGGGAGAATAATCTTTAGGAAGAAGTTCGCTCGACACAGCTCTCCATAGGTAGGGTTCAATTTTGTCATATATTGCCAGCACGTCCCCCACCTCCACTCCCACACCGCTCCAGTCACTAGAAACCTCCGCGGATACGCTCCCTAAAGACTTCCCCAGTGAGCGTACCCCTTCGAAATACTCCCGATAAAGAGCGAGAAAGTTACCGATATTTTGCCTTATCCGATAGAGAACATTGGTAGGAAGTGAAGAATAAGCAGGATACGATTTCTCTATAAAGTCTTCGATATTACGTAGGAGCTCATCATTTTTCTCACCGAGAACCCGGGATGTCTCCAGCCTCAGCTTCTCGAGTTCTTGATATGATTCACTTGGCCGGTTAGTCTCAGAATTGGCGTCCATCAAGATAATCCTAGAAAATAGAAAACCGCCAACGGGATACCTGCGTGGGGCTTCTGCTGTTCATTATAAGCCATGACTTCGTCCTCTGCCCACAAGGCAGGCTTGCTCTCGCTTAAATCTCGCGATACCATCATGGGCAGGTTGAAAGAATTCTTAATCTTTAGACGAAAGGAGCTTTGCGTGGTCGCAAAAGTCTTTGAGATTCTGGGGACAATTGTCATAGTTGTCTTCACTATCCTCGCTATCTTCCTTCTCCCTGCCCTGAGTAGATTTCTCAAAAACCTGAACCTCGGTCTCGGCCAAAGAGCTGGAAATATAAACGCGCTCCTGGGAAATTCAGCCAAGGAAGTAGAAGGCGCGGAGGACCAAGTCAAAGCGCTCAAAGGTGCAACCTCGTCAATAAGCTTGGCAATGAACAAAGCGGTAAGTTTAGCCGACAAATCCCTGGCTTTCCTCGAATCAAACGCTTTTCAGAGAGGCTTTCCCCTGGTGGTTTGCCTTGGTATTTCCACGGCAATCCTCTGGCGAGGAGTCTTTTCTCGAAAAAAGAAAATCAAGGGTGATCGCTCCATTCCACCATCAAAGTAGCAAAGGAACAATCATCTCACGTAAGCTCGAGAGTCACCATTCTAGCTCCGTCGCCCTGGCGGACGCCGAGCTTTAAAATTCTCGAATAACCACCATCTCTATCGAGGTAGCGAGGAGCTACTTCTACAAAGAGACGGTCAACTACCTCCCGGTCATCTATTATTTCGAGCACCATCCTTCGGGAATTGAGGTCCCCCCTTTTCGCGTAGGTAATCAGCCTTTCAACGACAGGTTGGGCAAGCTTAGCGCGGCTCTGAGTGGTGGTAACCCTGCCATACATTATGACATCCCTGGCTAGGTTTGAGAGCATGGCTTTCTGGTGTTTCGCGCCTCCCCCCAGTCTCGGGCCCTTTTTTGGTTTAGGCATAGTCTTTTCCACCTGGTCCTATAGCGATTCCCTTAACGAAAGTCCTCTTTCCCCGAGCCTTTCTTTTATGAGCTCTACTGTTTTAGCTCCAAGGTTCCTAATTCCCAGAAGCTCTTCCTCGGTATGCTCCAGGAGTTCCGCGACTGTCTCGATTTTGGCTCTCTTCAAACAGTTGTAAGCTCTAACGCTCAAGTCGAGGTCTGTTATTTTCATAGTAAGGCCAGTCTGTGGTTGTGGTGCTGGCTCCTCAAATATTTCCTCCTCCCTCCCACGTGCGGCAACATCAGCAAGCAGGCCCACGTGCTCCATCAATATCGCAGCCCCTATACTAACCGCCTCGTCTGGCTTTATGCTTCCGTCCGTCTTTACCTTCAAAGCAAGTTTGTCGAAATCAGTTCTCTGCCCCACGCGAGTGCTTTCCACCTGGAAAGACACATTCTTGACAGGCGAAAAGGTTGCATCCAGCGGTATCACACCTATAGGCATATCCCCTCTCTCACTTTCCTCCGCGGAAACATAACCTCGTCCCCCCTCCACGACCATCTCCAGCTCGAGTTGCTTACCTTTCTTCGTAATCGTTGCGATATGTTGGTCGGGATTGATTATCTCCACAGTCGAGGGCACTTCGATATCCGATGCCTTCACTTCACCAGGCTTTGTTGCCTTCAGCTTCATGTGAACAGGTTCGTCATCCGCGACTTTGAGAACGATGGATTTTATATTCAAAAGAATCTCGATGGTGTCCTCTTTGACCCCTTCAATAGCGGAATATTCATGCTGGACGCCAGCAATCTTCACAGACGTCACCGCGGCTCCGGGAATCGAAGAAAGAAGAATTCTCCGTATAGAATTCCCAAGCGTGTGGCCAAACCCTCTTTCGAGAGGCTCGATTTCGAATATCTCTTCCGTCTCGCTTACATCGATTACCTTTATCTGCGGCTTTTGAATCCCCAGCAAGTGAAAACCTCCATTCAATAATTGATACAATCAACGAGAATAAAGCTCAACAATGAGCTCGTCCTTTATGGGAACATCGACGCTCTCACCAGTTGGCTCCTCGACAACGAGTGCTTCGAGTTTCTTCCTGTCCACGCTCAGCCAGGGTACAGTTTCTCTCTGGAAAGCCTGGAGTGCCTCCTTAACCATATCAAGTTCTTTGCTTCTCTCGGCAACCGCCACGCGGTAGCCACTACGTACTTGGAAAGAGGGCTTGTTGACCCTTCGACCATCTACGGTAACATGGCCATGGGATACTAACTGCCTCGCCTGACGCCTGGATACGGCAAAGCCAGCTCTATATACAACATTATCCAACCTGCTCTCCAGAATCCTCAGGAGATTCTGGCCAGTGTGCCCTTTCTCCCGCAAAGCTTGTTCATAGTAGCGGTGAAATTGCTCTTCTCTAACCCCGTACAGACGACGAGCTTTCTGTTTTTCCCTTATTTGGAGAAGATAGTCGGTCTCTTTCCTCCTCATCCGCCCGTGTTCACCTGGAGGGGTTGGCCTTCTCTCCAGGGCACAACGGTCGGTTACGCACCTATCCCCTTTCAAGAAAAGTTTGGTTCCCTCTCTTCTGCAGAGCTTGCATACAGCCCCGATATCTCTTCCCATCTACCTTCCTTCCTTAAACTCTTCTCTTCTTTTTTGGCCTACATCCATTGTGGGGCACTGGGGTCACATCCTTAATGGAAGAAACCTCCAAACCATTAGCCTGGAGCGTCCTTATCGCGGTTTCCCTCCCCGACCCCGGACCTTTCACCAATACGTCCACGTTTCTCATACCAAACTGCTGTGCCTTCTTCGCTGCCGCCTCAGCCGCAAGCTGTGCCGCGAAAGGCGTACTTTTTCTGGACCCCTTGAAGCCAGTGCTTCCCGCGCTTGTCCAGGTAAGAACATTACCTTCCGGGTCAGTGATGGTTATTATCGTATTGTTGAAGGTAGCGCTTATGTGGACAATTCCTCGCTGGACTGTCCTTTTTATCTTTTTCTTTGCTTTTCCCTTTCCCTTTCTCGGAGCTGGCATACACTTTCCTCCCCAGAAATCTTACTCTCCGTTATTTCAAGCAGTCCTCTTCTTTTTCTTTATTCCTACCTGAGGCCTGGGCCCCTTCTTGGTTCTTGCGTTGGTGTGAGTTCTCTGCCCCCTAACGGGCAATCCTCTACGATGCCTCAAGCCCCTGTAGCAGCCAATTTCCATGAGGCGCTTGATGTCTTGAGAGCGCTCTCGGCGAAGATCGCCTTCTATTTTGAAATTTTGGTCGATGAACTCCCTCAGCTTGATTATCTCTTCGTCGGTCAAATCTCCTACTCTGGTGGTGGGATCGACTCCTGTCTCCACACAGGTTTTCAACGCACTAGACTTGCCAATACCGTGGATGTAAGTCAAGGCAATGACCACATGTTTATCTCTGGGCAAATCAACGCCGGCTATTCTTGCCAAACTTGCTCCTCCTTATTTACCTTGTCTTTGTTTGTGACGCGGGTTGGTACAGATAACCATAACTTTCCCATCCCTACGAATCACCTTGCATTTGTCGCACATTTTTTTTACCGACGATCTTACCTTCATCTCTTCACCATCAGCTCATTTATGCCTGTAAGTTACCCTTCCCCTAGAGAGGTCATAAGGAGAAAGTTCCAAAGTCACCTTGTCGCCAGGAAGAATTTTGATATAGTGCATCCTCATCTTCCCTGAAATATGCGCAAGGACCATGTGGCCATTTTCCAACTCCACCTTAAACATAGCATTCGGCAAGGTCTCTACGACCGTGCCCTCTACCTCTATAGCATCTTCCTTGGAGCCCAAAATTTCACTCCCACCTCTTTCAAAAGCAAATGCAAATACTACCTCAGCCTGATTGCTTTTTCCACGGTTATTTATATTTTCTCACTGCGCAACGTAAGGACTTCCGGAGCGCCTTCCGTCACCGCGACCGTGTGCTCGAAATGGGCAGATAGTGAACCGTCACTTGTTCGGACTACCCACTCATTAGGCGAGCTCACAACCTCATATCCACCAGCATTCACCATTGGCTCTATGGCAAACACCATTCCCGCCTTCAAAATCGGACCCTTTCCTGGTTTTCCAAAATTAGGGATGGGTGGATCCTCATGCATCTCACGCCCGATACCATGCCCAACAAACTTCCTGACCACGGAAAACCCCTCGGATTCGCAAGTAGCTTGCACCGCATGAGAAATATCGGAAAGGTGGTTGCCGGGAACGCACTTTTCGATACCAGCCTTAAGCGCCCTCCTAGTAACATCCACAAGTGCCACCTCCAGCTCGTCTCGAGGGCTTCCCACTATGATGGAAATCGCCGCATCCCCGAAATAGCCATCCAGCTTGGCCCCGGTATCTATGCTGAGTAAATCCCCTTCCAAAAGCGGACGGTTACTCGGTATGCCATGTACGACTTCATCGTTTATTGAAACGCAAAGAGTGGCAGGAAAAGGGCCCGCATTGGTAAAAGACGGCTTGTATCCCTTGAAAGCGGGAACACCTCCACGCTCGCGAATGAAAGCCTCCGCAAAATGGTCGAGCTCGAGCGTCGTCAAGCCGACTTTCACCATTTGAGCTACTGATTCCAGCACCTCCGCCACAAGTCTCCCCGCTTTTTTCATTTTATCGATTTCGTCACGTGATTTGAGCACAATCATCCACCAGCCCCCTCGAGTGGAAGGGAATCGATAATCCCGCAAATCCTCTTGAAAACCTCTTCAGGACCTCCTGTGCCATCCACCTCGTGAAGGATTTTCTTTTCCTTGTAATAATCAATCAGCGGAGCAGTTTCACTCGAATAAACTTCAAGCCTAGCTCTCACTGTCCCGGGGTTGTCATCGTCCCTAGAAAAAAGCTTTCCCCCACACTCGCAGACGCCATCCCGGTTGGGCGGACTCGTAACCAGGTGATAGTTTCTCCCGCACTTCGGGCAAACCAGGCGACCGGAAACCCTCTGAACTAAAACGTCATCTTCTACGCGAATATTTATCACAGCGTCGAGCTTTTCCCCCCTTGCTTCCAGATAATCATCTAGAGATTGTGATTGGGCTAGATTGCGAGGAAATCCATCAAGGATAAATCCATTCTTGCAATCATCCTCCTCTAATCTCGATTTGATGATGCCCTCAACAAGGCTGTCTGGAACTAGTTCACCTTTATCCATATATGACTTAGCTTCCACTCCCAGCTTAGTTCCCTTCGAAACGGCTTCTCTCAAGATATCACCGGTTGCAATCCAGGGAATCCCATATTTCTCCACAAGTTTCTTCCCCTGTGTACCTTTCCCCGCGCCAGGAGGCCCGAGGAGCATTATTCTCATTTCCTCTTACCTCCCAATGAAACCTTCGTAATGTCTCATTTGCATCTGTGACTCTATCTGGGCCATGGTATCGAGAGCCACACCCACGATAATTAATACCGCCGCGCCCCCTATGGGGACTTGTTGAGTGCCAAATGCCACAAACATAATCGCCGGTATGAGCGCGATTATCGCAAGGTATATCGAGCCAGGTAGATTGACCCTATTGAGCGTCTTGGCGATGTAATTCGTCGTGGCTATTCCCGGTCTCGTCCCAGGAATGAAGCCACCATATTTTTTTAGGTTGTCAGAAAGCTCGAAGGGGTCAAAAGTTATCGCGGTATAGAAATAAGCAAAGAAGATAATCAGCGCGGTATAAACGACAAAATAAAGCCACGAACCCTCCATAAACTTGCTCGCGAAATCGGTAAGAGAAGGAAAGAAATTAGCAAGAATAGTGGGGAAATAAAGAACTGCCGACGCGAATATTATGGGAATGACCCCGGCGGTATTTACCTTTAGAGGAATATAGGTGCTCGCGCCTGAGTAAATCTTCCTCCCTCGCACTTGCTTCGCGTACTGCACCGGTATTCGCCTTTCCCCTCGCTCTATATACACAACCCCCGCAATAATACCCAAGGCTAATGCCACAATCAGAATTACCAGCGCCGGATTCAGGGCATAAACCGTCCTGACTAAATTGGCTCCCTCCGCCGGCATGGTGGAGATTACACTCACGAAAATCAGGATGGACATACCATTCC
>JAQURN010000016.1:0-6819 GCA_028715585.1 Actinomycetota bacterium
AAGATAAGCATTGAGACGGATAGATTGGCTCAGATGGTAACTGAGCTAAGCGAGTTATCTCGCATCGAAAGCGGCAAAATTTCTCTCAAGGTGGAACCCCTTGATATAGGTGAGGTGGTGAAGGACACCGCGAAAAGGCTCGAGGCCCAGGTGAGGAGGGGAGGCTTGAGCCTTGTGATGGACATTCCGTCTGATTTGCCCAAGGCGTTGGCTGATAAGGAGCGAGTAGAGCAGGTGCTTGTCAACTTGCTCCACAATGCCATCAAGTTTACCCCGCCTGGGGGCAGGATAGAAATCTCAGCCAAGACAGAAGGGGATAGCGTCCTGATTTCAGTGGCTGATACTGGGATTGGCATTCCTCCCGACGACCTATCTCGTATTTTTGAGCGTTTCTACAAGGCAGATAAAGCCCGCGCTGGCGGGGGGACAGGCTTAGGCCTTGCTATCGCCAAACATACCGTTGAAGCGCACGGCGGTAAGATTTGGGCGGAGAGCACCGAGGGAGGGGGCTCAACCTTCTCTTTTACCCTGCCAGTGGCTTAACCGAACTTTAAACAAAATTTACCTTCTCTTAACAAGACCTTAACTTTCCCTTAAACACGCTCCTTTATGCTCACGCTGTCATGAAGAAAGTGCTGTTTGTCCGCGTCCACAATTCAGGCAGAAGCCAGGTGGCTGAAGCGTTTTTCAATCGCTATCGAAAGGAGGAGCCAAAGATGGGTTCGAGAGCCTGAGAAAAAAGTAAGCGTTGGAATGTTAAAGCAAGAGGAGGTTGCGATGTCATCAAGAATCAGAAAGTTTTTAGTGTTGCCCCTGGCGGTTTTGGTCGTTGGAGGCTTGTTGCTTGCCGCTGGCTGCGGCGAATCTACTCCATCTGGAGGGGCTGAGCTTTCTGGAACCATTCAGGAGGCAGGATCTACCAGCGTGTTGCCCCTGGCGGAGGAACTGGCTAAGGAGTTTATGAAACTCCACCCCAAAGTGCGCATAGAAACTGGTGGAGGAGGCTCGGGTGCAGGTGTCACCCAGTGTGCCGCCGGCACAGTGGATCTCGGCGCTGCCTCCAGAGATGTCAAGCTGGATGAAGCAGATTTGATTCCCTACCCTATTGCTCGCGATGCCGTGGCTATCGTGGTTCACTCGAGCAATCCGCTCACTGGCCTCAAGCTGGAAGAGGTAGCCAGGATATTCGCTGGTGAGATAACCGATTGGAACGAGATTGGCGGCACGGCTGGCAAGATAACGGTAATTGCGAGGGAAGAGGGCTCAGGGACGAGAGACTGCTTTGAGGAAAAGGTAATGGGCGAGGAAAGAAAGATGGCCTCAACGGCGATTCTCAAGACTTCTAATGGCGAGATTCAGACGGCGGTTTCTCAGGATACACTGGCTATCGGTTTTGTCTCTTTGGGGTTTGTCAGTGGACTCAAAGCCTTGGACATAGAGGGAGTGCCCTGCACGGTAGAGAAGTGCCAGAGCGGCGAGTATCCCGTACTGAGAAGGTTGTATCTCTTAACCAAGGACACGCCGGCTAGTCCGGTAAAGGAGTTCATCGACTTTGCCCGCGGCGACGACGGGCAGAAAATCGCTGAAGAAAAAGGCTACGTCCCCCTTGTTCGCTAAAAGGGAGACAAGGAATTGAAAGCGGCTAAGGCTGCTCGAGGAGAAAGAGAGGCTGGTTGGCAGAGTGCAGAAGGCTTATAGCGAGAGCCCGAGAATGGTGGAATCGGAGAAGACTTGGCACAACCTCCCGGATAGAGTGTCTTCGCGCTACCTGATAGACAAGCTCTCTAGACGAGCGGTTTTTGCCTGTGCCGCTATTTCCCTTCTCGTGCTTGTCGCCATAGTCGCTTTTATCTTGCGAGAGGGCCTCCCCGCTTTCATCCAGATAGGGGTGGGAGAGTTTCTCTTTGGCGCCGAGTGGAGTTTGAAGGGGCAGGAATTTGGTATCCTGCCCCTTGTCCTCGGCTCTGTCCTGGCTACGTTTGGTACGCTGATAATCGCCGCGCCCCTGAGCATCGCTTGCGCTATTTTTCTCGCTGAAGTTAGCCCAAAAAGGGTTGCCAATGTACTTCGCTCAGCCATAGAAGTGCTGGTGGGCATACCATCGGTGGTTTACGGCTTGGTAGGGATGGCGGTGCTAGTGCCGGTGATTAGAAAGCTGGGTGGTAGCGGGTATAGTTTGCTTGCTGGCATTGCGGTGCTAAGCGTAATGGTCTTACCTACTATGACCACCATTACAGAGGATAGCCTAAGAGCTGTTCCCAGAGGGTACAAAGAAGCCGCCCTTGCCCTTGGAGCGACCCATTGGCAGGCTGTCTGGAGGGTGACTGTTCCCGCGGCGAAATCTGGAATTGCCGCCGCCTTTGTTTTAGGCATGGGGCGAGCTATCGGAGAGACGATGGCAGTCTACATGGTTATCGGCAACGTCTTCGCTTTTCCCACTTCCCCGCTGGACCCAGCCCGAACCATGACCACCCATATCCTCGGGCAGATACAAGAGGCGGCTGTGGGGAGCTTGCATTTGAGAGCGCTGTTTGCGGTCGGCATAGTTTTGATGATATTCATCCTGATTTTCAATAGCATCGCCTTTGCTCTGAGGAGAAGGGTTCAATGAAATTATCGCCCAAGATAAGTCAGAAGGTTGCCTGGATAGCAATGTGGATTGCCGGAGTCATCGTATTTCTAGTCCTCATAGGCCTTGTTGGCTTTGTCTTCTTGCGTGGCATCCCCACGCTTTCGCCAGGTTTTCTCTCGAAGCCGATTACCGAAGGTGGTATCTTGCCGGCTATAATCGGCACCATTTATCTCGTTTTACTCACATTGGCGATAGCTGTTCCCTTGGGGCTTGGGGCGGCAATCTATCTTGCTGAATATGCCCCAAAGGGCAAATTGACCTCGGTGGTCCGTTACGGCATAGAAACTCTTGCCGGCGTCCCTTCCATCGTTTTTGGGCTCTTTGGGATGGCGCTTTTTGTTATCGTTTTGATTGGCACGCAGAGCATTCTGGCTGGAGCCTTGACCATGGCTTGCCTGGTATTGCCTACCATGATACGCACCTCCGAGGAGGCTATTAAAGCAGTGCCCGCGGCGCAAAGAGAAGCCAGCCTGGCGCTTGGGGCAACCAAGTGGCAAACCATAACCAGAGTTGTTTTCCCCGCCGCGCTGCCAGGAATAATTACGGCGGTGATTCTGTGCGTCGGACGCGCCATCGAAGAAACTGCCTGCCTCTATGCCACACTGGGATTGAGCTTGCTCACTCCCACTTCCATCTTCCACGGCGCCAGGACCCTCTCCTTGCACCTCTACATGCTAGCAACGGAGATGCCAGGAGACAGGGGAGCGTTGGTTGCCCAGGCTATGGGGACGGCCGTTATACTTATTTGCATGGTCATGCTGATAAACTTTCTGGCTCACCATCTTTCGAGTCGGTACATGTCTAGGATAAGAGGAACGGGTAGCTGTGAGTTTTGAGATAACAACCAAAGACCTGGATGTCTTCTACGGGGAAAAGCAAGCGCTAAAAAAGGTAAACCTTTGTGTTAACGAACACCAGATAACCGCTCTCATGGGCCCCTCGGGATGCGGCAAATCTACGCTTTTACGTTCACTGAACCGCATGAATGACAATATTGCTGGCGTTAGAGTTGAAGGGCAGGTGCTTCTTGGCGGTCGGGATGTTTATGCTCCAGAGGTGGACGCGGTCGAGATACGGCAGAGGGTAGGCATGGTCTTCCAGCAACCCAATCCACTGCCTAAATCCATTTTCGAAAACATCGCTTTCGGCCCCAAGGTGCTGGGGATGAAAAACAAAACGGCGCTGGAGGAAATCGCGGAGAAAAGCTTACGAGCCGCCGCTCTATGGGATGAGGTGAAAGACGAGCTAAAGAAGTCCGCGCTGGCTCTCTCAGGGGGGCAGCAGCAGAGGTTGTGCATTGCCAGGGCTTTGGCTATACAGCCAGAGGTCATTCTCATGGATGAGCCTTGCTCCGCCCTCGACCCCTTCTCAACGCTGAAAATCGAGGAGCTGATGCAGGTTCTGAAGAAGCGCTATACAATAGTTATTGTTACTCACAACATGCAGCAGGCGGCAAGAGTCTCCGACTGGACGGGTTTTTTCCTAATGGGCAAACTTATCGAATATGACGAAACCGCCGAGGTCTTCAGCCGTCCCAAAGACAAGAGAACAGAGAACTACATTACTGGTCGCTTTGGCTAAGGAGAGAACAGTGCCGAGAGAGAGTCTTGAGCAGCATCTTCGCGAACTACAAGACGAGGTTCTTGTTTTAGGTAGCATGGTCGAGAAGGCTATCAGCCGTTCCATGAGAGCCTTGAAGGAGCGAGACCTAGAGCTTGCGAAGCAGGTTATTGCCGACGATGAGAAGATTAACCAGAAGCGCCTGGATATCGAGGAAGGATGCATCGAGTTCATCGTCACGCAACAGCCTGTAGCCACCGACCTGAGGATTATCGTTGCCATTCTTAATATCATCGTTGACCTGGAGAGGATAGGGGACCACGCCGAGGGCACCGCGCATATCGCGGTGATGATAGGCGACGAGCCCCCCCTGAAGCCATTGATTGATTTGCCCCGCATGGCTGAAAAAACAAACGACATGCTCCGCCGCAGCCTCGACGCCTTTATCAATCGCGATGCCAAAGCGGCTGTGAAAATCAGCGCTGAGGATGATGAGGTTGATGACCTTTATAATCAAGTCTCCCGGGAACTTATCACTTTCATGCTCGAAGACCCCAGAACTATTGGCAGGGCGACACGCCTCATTTGGGTGGCTCACAATCTGGAGCGTAGCGCCGACAGGGTAACCAATATCTGCGAGCGGGTGGTGTTCGTCACTACTGGCAAGATGGAGGAAATAAAGACCTCCAGGTATTAGTCGTTGTCGCCCGCTACTGGTAGATGTAAACTCTCGCCTGGCACACTAAACGGCTTGGAAAAGCTTGTGGGTGGCTGGGGTGGCAGGATTCGAACCTGCGATCACGGCTCCAAAGGCCGTTGCCTTACCACTTGGCTACACCCCAGGGCGAAGAGGAGCCTTGGAGGCACTTGCGTCTCGTCTCAAGAATAAGATACCACCTCTGCGCCCTTTTCCGAAAATTTCGTGATGATTACAAGGGGAGCAACCCTTTCGAGCTCCCAAGCAACCCTGGAAGCCTCCTCAGTGCTGGGCGCCAGGGCGAATACCGCGGGGCCGCTGCCCGTCATCAGGACTGCCTTTGCTCCAGCCTCGAGCGCCGCCTTCTTGAGGTCTGGAGCGTGACCGGATGCCATCGTTGCGGATTCGAAGCTGTTATACAAGCGGGAGAACAAGGCGTCTAGGTCGCGGCGCGTGACTGCTTCGATAAGCGCTTCGAGGTTGCCTCCCTGCTCTTCGCTAGGCGTCTGCCCCTTTCTTAGCTCATCGAGCCGCGCGTAGGCATCCGCTGTCAAGGTTTTGTCTCCCATCATGGCGAGAACCACATTGAGGGGTGGAAGTGGCTCCAGGGGCATAATTTCTTCCCCCCTGCCCTTTGCGAGGCAAGTGCCGCCCTCCAGACAGAAGGGAACATCGGAACCAATCTCCTTTGCCATCTCCATGAGGGTTTCCATCGGAAGGTCTAATTCATAGATGTAGTTCATTGCGCAGAGCGTCGCCGCGGCATCAGCGCTTCCGCCGCCGAGGCCGGCACCGACGGGAATTTTCTTGTTGATTATTACTTCTATTCCTTCTCTTCCCATGACTCCGAGATTGGCGTCGAAGACCTCCAGCGCGTGCCAAACTAAGTTTTGGTTGGTGAGGGGAACCTCGCTTTCGTTGCACCTCAGGACAAACCTCTCAGAGGTGGCATCGGTACGCCTGAAGTAGAGGTCATCGCTAAGCTCAAGGGACTGCATGATGGAGCGCACTTCGTGGTAGCCATCCTCTCGTGCCTCGCCCACGTCCAAGAAAAGGTTTATCTTTGCTCTTGCCCGTACCTTTGCCCCAAGCATTCCTCGGTTTCCTCTCTTTCAATAGTGGGTCAACGGCAGGATTCTCGGCACCCCTTCAAGGTGCCAGCTTGCTTGGTAATAAGATATCAAAAAAGTGGTGGGGTGGAGAAGAGGCTATGGCTGGAAGTGGATTGAAGAATTCATGCTGAGAGCCGAATTATGAGGTCTCCCGCTGGTTCTATTTCGAACTCGGTTGAAGGTTTTTTTCCTGAAGCCTTCTCGTATAGCGCCTGTGCCCAACCTACCAGGAGGAGGGGAAGCGCCGGATTGGCTATGCGAGCTTCCGTCGAGGGGCCCTCACTTTCGAGCGAGACAAGGTTCCCCAGCCCGTGAAGCCCAAGAAGTCTATGGATTTCCTCACGCCCCATTTCTTCCTTGCACTTGCCCAGTATAGTTTCGGCGCGCATCCTCTGAGCCTCGATGATAGTTTCGGGAATGGTTTCACCCAGCTCGTTCTCGAGCTCCTCGAAGACGACATCTAGCCCCTCCGGACCAAATACAGCAATCCTTAGGGATATTTTGGGATCAATGATTGTTCCCTTTTCTAAATCCCATTTGTAGGAGGACATCTCTTTTGGCGTTTTGCAAACGGGACATCTCTCGTATTCGATGTTTCCTGGCTTACGGGGTGGGGGGTTTGGAATCAGGCGCTCTTTTAGCCCTTCCTCTGGCTTTGACCCTCTTCCTTCCACGACGAAGTGTTCCTCCCCGACGCGCCTGTAGGTGACAACTCCCGGCGCTTTTCTCAGCGCCTCGGCGGAGCCCCTGAAGTCGCCGCAGAAAAGGGCTAAAGAATAGGGATTCTTGACATCGCAGGTAAGCTTGAAGCGGCTCCA